>DATMMJ010000379.1:0-3120 GCA_035569795.1 Puia sp.
TTATAGCAATTAAACTGCTTTGATATGGAATACGATAATGACCGAAAAATAAGTCATCCCTATAAAATGGAGCTATTTTTCTGGGTGATGCTCGTTGCGGTGCAACCCCTGGTCACCACGATAACTTCTTTCTGGTTTTTCCCTGACTTTTTTATTGCATTATTATTTATGAGCGTGGGCTTATTCCCTGCTTTCCTTTTATATGCACGGTTTATCGTGCCAAAATACCTTTTTCAAAAAAGATATTATGCCTTTGTGTTTTGTAGCGTTGTATTTTTATTTCTCGTACTAGGGTTGTCCGTAGGCATCCATAAATTTATCCTTCTATTTTCATTGCGTATGCCCGAACAATTCTACTTATCGTATTCAGCAAGAACGATCACCCGCGATGTGCTGTGGACGATTATAAATATGATTTTATGTGTGGGGTTTTCTTTTCTTAAAAAATCATTTGATGATCAGGAACTCGTTGCTTCCCTGCAAAAAGACAATACTTTGTTCAGGCTGAAATACCTCCAGTCTCAATTGAACCCTCACTTTCTTTTTAATACGCTAAACAGTGTTTATTCTCTCAGCCTGCAAAAATCAGATAAGTCGCCGGAAGTGATCATCAAACTGGCTGATATGATGCGCTATCTTATTTATGAATGCAACGAACCGAAAATTGCATTGGATAAAGAAATTGAATTTATCCGGAACTATATCGACATTGAAAAAATAAGATACAAAGCGGATGTGCGTTTTACTATTGAAGGCGAAACAAAAGATATCATGATCGAGCCATTTTTGTTTATCTCATTTATTGAAAACGGTTTTAAGCACGCAATGAATGATGATTTCCTGGACCCATTTATTTTTATTACTTTAAAAGTAAATAAGGATAAGATTGAGCTAAATGTTGTGAACAATACAAATATTGATCTGGAGACGCAGGCAAAACGCATCAACGGGACAGGGATCAAAAACAGCAGAGGCCTGCTGGAGCTTTTATATCCTGAATCGCATGCGCTGAATATTATCCAGACAGATGTTCAGCCAAGACGAAAAAGCATGCTGAGGATTAAAAATGCAAGAGAGCGCCTGAAAATGTTTTATCCTGATGCGCATACACTGGATGTCATCCTTAATAATAATGCGTTCACAGTTTCCCTGATCATTAACCCACATGCGCAATGATCCGGTGCATCATAGTAGACGATGAAACGCTTGCCCAACAGGTTATACAAAATCATTTACAGAGGATGCCCGGTATTCAGTTGGTTTCTGTTTGCAATAATTCAACTGAAGCATCTGCCGCATTGAAAAAGTTTGAAGTTGATTTAATATTTCTCGATATACAATTACCTGGAACAAGCGGCATGCATTTTTTGCGTGGCTTACCAAACTCCCCGCTGGTAATACTTACCACTGCTTATGCGGAGTATGCGCTGGAAAGTTATGAATTCAGCGTGATTGATTATTTATTAAAGCCGATTTCATTTGAACGTTTCCAAAAGGCAATGAGTAAAATAACGGATAGCAGGTTGTATGGTCAGCCAACCATCGAAAGAGATCAGGCGCCCGGGAACCACATTTTTATTAAGTCGGGAACCAAATTTTTTAAGGTAAATTTTTCAGAAATCATATACATAGAAGCCATGAAAGATTATTTGAAAATCCATACTGCTGGCTATAAACTTGTGACGCTGCACACCATGAGCGAAATGGAAAAGCTATTGCCAGAAAAACAATTTCTGCGGGTGCATAAGTCCTTTATTGTTGCTGTAGGCTATATAGTAAGCATATACGGCAACAGCATAGAGTTGGGTAAAGCAATAATCCCAATCGGGCTCAGTTATAAAACTAGCGTGATGAGTTTTATTTCAAGAAGATAATCAACTCTGGTGCCCGACAGGATTTAGTGAAACTCAAATGTAAGCAGCAACCGGCAACATCGGCACACACTGCACTAGCAATTCCATATATGTAAAAAAGGTAATCGCTGTTAGCAGCGGGCAATTCCTTCAGGATCTTGTAAGGCTAAAAGTAAAGTCTCCTGAAAATAAATCTGGTCAAAAAATTCTCTCCTCATAACTAGACCCGTCAGATACTCAAGGAGTGTTTGGAACTTAGTCACCTATTGTTTTGATTGCACCATGGAGTATATGCCCGCATATCGTAAAGCCTGATTTCAGCAAAGTTGATTTCGATATTTTATTGCCAATATTGCATCTTGCAACAGGAACTCTGCCCATTTTGTATGCTTCATTTTTTAATTCCTGCACCAATAGACTGCCAAATCCCTTTTGGCGATGCTGCTCACCTACATCATAATAAATGTCTGCATATGGCCTATTATAATTTAGCATCAGACCTCCGCTTGCGACTTGTTCCCCACGCTGCAGTAATATGTATTGATGATCATCGTCCGACACCTGCTCGTCTGTTATTTTTTTTTGAAAGGCTGCGTCAGCTATAGAAAAATGGGTTTGAAAATGATCTTTAAAAAGTATTGACTCTGCATTAATATTTTGGGCATACTCATAGAGCATTGCTGACAACAACCCATCATTACTCTGACATTCAATCCATGCGGCGCCGGAAACAGAAAGAAATTTTTGAAAGATTGCATTTGCAAATTTTCTAAACGGCTTAATTGTGTAAAATTCAAAGATAGCATCTCTGTCTTCCCTTTTGGATATCCCCCAGACTGCACCATATCCAATTTTTAGCTCATCAGCAAAGAAAAGATAGGTGTCCGCCCACCCATAATCGTGGCATTTATTATGGACAAATTGAAAATTGTTTTCCTGAAGAAATAAAATACGCAAAGCCTGAGCTTGGTCTACTCCCGATTTGATGGCTCTTATTTCCATAGCAATCCTCCATTCTTAAATTGATCAAATGAAAAGACAGGCTCCAGAGGCTAAGCGGAGCGCTTAGGATAATTCCACCTGGTTCCTCAGCAAATCTCCCAATACATCCCTTCTTCGGATCAGCCGCGCTTTCCCCTCTGTTACCAACACTTCAGCAGGTTTAAATCGAGAGTTGTAGTTGGATGACATTTCAAACCCGTAAGCACCTGCATTTTGAAAGACGAGGAAATCATTTTCTCTTATTTCATTCAGTTCGCGGCCTTCA
>DATMMJ010000380.1:0-4711 GCA_035569795.1 Puia sp.
CTACCGCTACCCCGGTGGGGTAAAAAAAAGAGGCATCTTCTGCTTTGCCATCACTCGAGCCCTCCAAGCCACTCCCTGCTATTGTCATGACGTTACCATCAGTAGTTATTTTGCGTATCCTGTTGTTGTGAGAGTCAGCGATATAAAGATTTCCTGCATCGTCTGCGGCTATACCCATAAGGTTTGCAAAGCATGCTTGATCCGGTTTTCCGTCGGCAAAGGCCATGCGACCGGTGCCCGCATACGTGCTTACTTTTGGATACATGTCAGCGTGCTTACAGGCCGTCGCGCATAGCAAGGCTAGGAAGATAGGACGCAGTTTTTCTTTCATGATAAATATACAAATTATGCAAAAATCAGGGATTCTTTGATTGAGGTCAGAGATTTCATTTTTGAATTTAGTTCTACAAATAAGACCAAATTTTTTTTTGAATTGCATTCTGGATTAGTCTAGTAAGTCTCATCGCAACTAAAAATGGATCCGCATAAAACAACGCTGCTGTTTTGCGGCTCATCTCTTGCAAGAAGTTTTCTCACCTGCACCACCATTTTTTTCCCTTTCGATACCTTTCTTGTTTTAATGATGAATAACGAAAACATCCATCATACTCGCTACCGCATTAGTCTACTTTTCTTGAACGATTTGCGATTGGTTAGCAGTTGCATTCAAATCTCGGCTCAATGGCGACTATCACCTTATTAATTAGCTTAACTTCATAAAAGGTTAACCTGCTATTGATGAAAAGTGCTTTTTTATACTTTGCTTCCTTTTTTATTGTAATATTCGTGTATGCCCAGTCAGAGGTGGGCGCATGGGGAGCAGTAAAGTCCACGCCTTTAAATTCGCCGGGACTGGTTTACATTGACTCTTCATTGGATTTTGCTAATAATGATACCATGGTCTACCAGGGAGATAAGTCACGTCCATATGCATTGGTTGCCGGCGGGAGCAAAGGAATAGGATATGCTATATCTGAGGCTTTGGCCAAACGAGGCTATAATCTTATATTGATCGCGAGGCATACAGATTCATTAAACGCCGCTAAAAATAAACTGGAATCGATCTATCACATCCATGTGGAGACACTGCCTTATGACCTTAGCCTGGACTCCTCCGCAACCCAAATCGCCGACTGGTGTACCCAAAGAGATATCCCACTAAAAATGCTTTGCAATGTCGCGGGTTTTGGAGGAGCCAGGGATTACTTATCGCTTCCCCTGGATACGCTTCGGTATATGATCAACTTAAATATTGGTTCTGCGATTTCTCTTACCCTCACCTTGCTTCCCTTGCTGGAAAAAAACGCTCCCTCTTATATTTTAAATGTAGGAAGCATGGCCGGCTTTGCCCCGATCCCTGTAAAAAATATGTATTCTGCTACTAAGTCCGCCGTAGTATTTTTTAGTTATTCATTGAAGTATCAATTAAAGGAAAAAAATATCAGCGTAAGTGTTCTTTGCCCAGGCCCGGTTTTTACAAAACCGGAAATAAAAAAAGATACAAAGGAAAAGTTAGGCTGGATCGGGATGAAGATGGCAGTGTCCCCGGAAAGGGTGGGAGAGATTGCCGTTAGAGAAACACTGAATAAAAAACTCGTGATAGTGCCAGGGACATTGGCAAAATTTATGGCTTTTCTCATAAGGTTCCTTCCCAGAAGGTGGATTGTATCCATTTATAACAAGGCTGGTAAAAAATAAAAAAAAACATCCTGGTTATCTCTGGTGCAAAACGCCATTTTTGTTAATGAATTTATCGACCGCAGAAATATTTCAAAATTTGGGGATCACCTCAGCATGAGTAATTAGCAACTGGAACCCATTGCTTAATCAATTTTTAAAATTATGGCTTACGCGTTAGTCTCTGGGGGAAGCAAGGGGATCGGATATGCTATTGCAGCTGCACTGGCCAAAAGAAAATTTGATTTGATATTGGTCGCGAGGAACACCGAAGAATTGGGATCAGCAAAAACCAGACTCGAAAGTGAATATCAGATTAAGGTGGAGATATTACCCTTTGACCTTGGTATGGATGAATCAGCCGATGCCATTGGCACCTGGTGCAATGAAAGGGACCTGCCATTAAAAATACTCTGCAACGTGTTGGGCATTGGGGGCACAGAAGATTATTTATCTGCTGGCTTAGCCGATACGCGCCATATGCTTAGGTTAAATACTGAACCTGCAGTGGCTCTTATTTTCAACTTACTGCCTCTATTAAAGAAAAACAATCCGTCCTATATCCTGAATGTTTCGAGCATGGCTGGTTTTGCTCCCATAGCAGTAAAGAATATTTATTCAGCTACAAAATCGGCAGTGGTCTTCTTTAGTTATTCACTCCGCTATCAACTAAAAAAAGACAAGATTTCAGTCAGCTGCCTTTGCCCTGGACCAGTTTTTACAAAAGACGAGATCCAAAAGGATACTATCAAAAAACTTGGATGGTTTGGTAAACAAATGGCGGTACCCGCGGATATAGTAGGAGAAATAGCTGTTCGCAATACATTAAAGGGTCAGATGCTGATCGTGCCAGGAGTTCTGGCGTACATGGTCTCTGTCATTATAAGACTACTTCCGCGTAGGCTTATCTCGTCTATCTATTACAGATTTGGTTCTAAAAAATGAATGGTATCGCTTTTATAAGAAGGCAATGTCTATTTACTTGCATCTTGCATTGCTCGCTATATTGGTCCCTATTTGAGCAACTCAAGTCACTCCCATGATCTATTTTGGGCTGTCGCAACTCCGTTGTTACTGCTTTCAACTCGTCTCTTTTTTCATTCGCTGCATCTGGATTATTAGGCTTATCTTGCATTTAAGGCTATTCTTAAGGAATGGCATATAATACTAACCCCCCAATCACCGCAGTAATATTTCCAGTCATTCTGCGTATTTCCTTTACTGTTTTTTAAAAAACTGTCTGATAGAATTATACATTTTCTGCTGATCACAGAATAGGAGAAATGTTGTCTGATAGTGCAGAGTAACAATAGAGAAATTCAAGGAGGCGGAGCAACAACCGCTGCTAATAATTGATCTGTTGCTCATGGGTATTGCAAATCCTTATGGTTTTTTTCGTTGCTGCCATTTGATAATAGGTAGATAGATATATAATCAATGAGTGAAAACAATTACTTATCCAAAATATTTAAGGCAACCCCTTCGCCGAGCCTCCTACTAATGGTTGACCCGCCACGATTTACTATCCGAGAAGCAAACAGTGCTTATCTGAAAACAAGTGGAGAAAAAGAATCGGACCTTATTGGCAAAAGTATTTTTGAATTATTCCCTGGGTGTCCCGGGGAGACAAATGGGGAAACTGATTTGCGCCAATCGCTGCTTAATGCCCTCAGCACGCACAGTTCAGATATCATGTCCACCCTGAAGATATCAATACCCATCGCTGGTACTGATCAGTGCAAGATCAGGTATTGGGATATTGAAAACATTCCCGTGGTTGACGATGAGGGGGGAATTTCAGTTATTATCCATTCTGTGACTGATGTGACTGAAAAAAATCGGCAAGAGCAAAAACAAAACCTTTTGGAGCAACAGGCGCGTAAAACACAAGGGATCCTAGAAAATAATTTAGCAACACTGAATAAAATCGTCGATTCTTCCCTGGATGTGATTTGTGCTGTTGATGCAAATGGTTGTTTTACCTATGTAAGCGCCGCTGCTGAAACTGTTTGGGGATATTCACCTGATAAGATGATCGGCAAAAAACTGTTTGATTTTGTTACGCCTGAAGATCATGAAAAAACAAAAGTAGCAGCTGCACGTGTTATGGCGGGAAATAATTTCATTGGTTTTGAAAACCGCTACATAAGAAAAGATGGCTCACTGGTACCAATAGCCTGGTCTGCCCGCTGGGATGCAACAGACCAGATCAGGTACGGCGTTGCCAGGGACATTACAGATAAAAAGAGATTAGAGAAGGCATTTGAAATGGAAACCCAAAGGTTTCAAGACCTGTTTTTACATGCGCCTTCCTGTATGGGAATTTTAAAGGGGCCAAATTATATATTCGAAATGGCTAATCCTCTTTATTTACAATTAATAGGCAAAAAAGATATAATCGGGAAAGAATTAAAAGAAATATTACCGGAAATCAGTGAACAGGGGTTTATCGCAATATTAGACAGGGTTTACCAGACAGGGGAAACATTTTCGGCTAATGAAATGCTTGTCCGGATTGATAGACACAACAATGGCAAACCGGAAGATATATATCTGAATTTTATTTACCAGGCTTTTAAGAACAATGCTGGTAGCATAGACAGCATTTTTTTCTTTGCTATTGATGTGACTGAGCAGGTGCTTTCAAGAAAAAAAATTGAGGACAGTGAAAAACAGTATCGCCGGATTGTAGAAACAGCGATGGAAGGCATTTGGGTAATTGATGAAAACGACCGCACAAATTTTGTAAACCAGAAAATGTGCGACATGATTGAATATGCTGCAGCCGAACTCATAGGAAGAGAAATGTATCATTTTATGGATGATGGATCAAGAAAAAAATCTTATGAGCAAACCCAAAGACAAAAACAGGGGATCAGCGAAAGCCAAGATTTAAAACTTGTAACAAAAAGCGGTAGAAATGTCTGGGTCAATATAACTACCAACGCGTTTTTGGATGCGGCGGGGAATTATACAGGCGCCTTAGCCATGATGACCGACATTTCAGAAAGGAGGAGGACGGAGCAGGAGATGA
>DATMMJ010000381.1:0-4808 GCA_035569795.1 Puia sp.
TTGGCCAGCGCTTTCACCTTACTCGGGAAAGAGTCCGCCAGATAAAAGATAAAGCAATTACAAAGTTACGGACCAATTCGCGCTCTACCAGTTTGAGATCTTATTTAGGTATCTAAAAAAACACTATTTTAAACTGAAATAATTTTTACTCTTTAGTTTTACTAAATTTGCAATTCTTATAAAAAGTGAATATAGCTTTATGTTATATTCACTTTTGCTTTTACAAAGAAAGTAAACTGGCAATCATGTTTGAAAATCTTACGGAGCGGCTCGAATCTGCGTTCAAGCAGCTAAAAGGAGAAGGCAGGATCACAGAGCTGAATATTGCAGCAACGGTGAAGGATATACGAAGAGCATTGGTTGATGCTGACGTGAACTACAAAATTGCAAAAGAGTTTACCGACACGATCAAAGACAAAGCAATGGGTGCGAAAGTACTTACTGCTATCAGCCCCGGACAGTTGATGATTAAGATAGTGAAAGACGAATTGGTGGGACTGATGGGCGGCAGTGAGACAGAACTCCACGCCAAAGGAAACCCTGCTGTCATTTTGATTGCCGGACTGCAGGGAAGCGGCAAAACGACTTTTAGTGGAAAGCTGGCATTGTACCTGAAAACAAAAAAGGGCTTTTCGCCCTTGTTGGTTGCTGCCGACATTTATCGCCCGGCGGCAATTGACCAGTTAAGAATTTTGGGCGAACAGATTGGCGTGGAGGTATATAGTGAGGCCGAAAATACCGATGCAGTCCAGATTGCACAGAATGCCATAAAGGAAGCCAAGGCAAAAAATAAGAATGTTGTTATAATAGACACTGCGGGACGTCTGGCGATTGATGAAGTAATGATGAAGGAAGTGGCGAACATTAAGGCGGCAGTTAATCCCCAGGAAATACTTTTTGTAGTTGATTCGATGACGGGTCAGGATGCAGTGAACACGGCAAAATCTTTCAATGACAGGCTCGATTTTTCTGGTGTTGTGCTTACCAAATTAGACGGCGATACACGGGGAGGGGCCGCGCTTTCCATAAAATATACAGTTCAAAAGCCCATAAAATTCGTCAGCAGCGGTGAAAAGCTGGATACCCTGGATGTATTCTATCCCGAGCGCATGGCGCAACGCATTTTAGGGATGGGCGATATTACAACGCTAGTGGAGAAAGCCCAGGAGCAATTTAATGATGAACAGGCCAGGAAACTGGAGAAAAAAATCCGCAAGAACCAGTTTGATTTTGAAGATTTCCGCCAGCAACTCGAACAGATAAAAAAAATGGGCAACATAAAAGACCTGCTCGGCATGATTCCGGGAGTGGGCAAGGCCATGAAAGACATAGATATAAGCGATAATGCCTTTAAGGGAATTGAAGCGATGATCAATTCCATGACGCCGTCAGAACGTGCAAATCCGGATATTATCAATCAAAGCCGGCGCAAGCGCATTGCCTCTGGCAGCGGGAAGGATATCAACGAGATAAATGCTTTCATGAAACAATTTGACCAGATGAAGCAGATGATGAAAACAATGAACAAAATGCCGGTGGGCGGTGGTTTTGGGTTAGGTAAAAGGTAATTTTTAGATAATTTATAAAGAAATTATCAACAAGATTATAATCTTAAAATCTGTTGCATTAAATTTGGAAAGTTCCTTTGGATAGCTACCTTTGCAATCCAAATTTAAAATTGATTAAACCCTATTTCTTAACGCATTTAAATTTCTATTTAAAATGCCAGTAAAAATCAGGCTTCAACGCCATGGGTCAAAAAAAAGACCTTTCTATTTTATTGTGATCGCAGATGCTCGGGCCCCGAGAGATGGTAAATTCATCCAGAAAATCGGCACTTACAATCCATTAACTGTCCCAGCTGTTGTTCAACTAGACCGCCAAAAGGCGCTTGACTGGCTGCATAAAGGTGCTCAGCCAACGGATACCGTGCGTCGTATCCTGTCTTATAAAGGTGTTCTTTACTTGAAACATTTGCTTCGCGGCGTGAAGCTGGGCTTGTTTGATGAGGCCGCCGCCATGGAAAAATTCCAGAAATGGCATTCAGAGCATGAAATACAGATGAAGAAAAAACAGGAAGACAACCGCAGGTCCAATAAGTATGGCAGAAGGCCTCCAGGTGGACCATCCAGAAGGCCAGAAAGAAGACCCGAAGGAAACGGCAATGCATAAGCGTAAATGTAGTTAAATTCATTTTATACGAATCAATCCCGGTTTTGTTTCAGGCAATGCCGGGATTTTTTTTAAATAACTTAATGGCTGAATATCGCAATATCGGGAGGCTTGTTTCCACGTTCGGGGTACATGGTGAGATACTGCTTGAACATCGCCTAGGCAAAAAAACTTCATTGAAAAATCTGGAAACAATTTTTATTGAAGATAAAAAGGATGAAATGCTGCCCTATTTTATAGAGCACGCAAAAATAAAAAGCGCAAAGGAGATTTACTTAAAGCTCGAAGGGGTCGGCACAAAAGAAGCAGCTCAAAAATTATTGCAGAAAGAGCTTTGGCTTACAGAAGAAGAATTTTTAAAGCACGCCGGAAAATCTGCTCCCATTTCCTTTGTTGGTTTTCATTTGATTGATAATGGAAAGGATTTGGGAGAAATAGCTGAGGTGATCGAACAACCGCATCAGGTGCTTTGCAAAATGTACATCAGCGGGAAAGAAGCGCTCATACCCATCCACGAAGAGACTTTAGAAAGGATTGATAAGAAAAAAAAACAGCTGCATGTAGTATTGCCGGAAGGACTGCTTGAAATCTATTTGTGAATATCCACCCAACCCAAGGGCAGTAATAACTTTTGTTTTCAGGAACCTGATTTAATGAAATCGGCCAACAGTTTCATCCTGAAGTAGAGATTACCCATCATCAATGAAATATTATTTTTTACTTCTTTTACGGAACCTCGGTGCATCTTTTTAATATTTTTAAGTTCAACGATTTTTTCGTCGATTTTGTCAGCCAGTCTCTCGGCTGTCCAGCCAACGTATTTTTTGTTTCTGTCTTCAAAAATGTGCTGCGGCTCAATCCTACCGCTTTTTAATTTCTTAAAAGCGAAATTATTTTTAACAGCTTCCTGAATTGCATCATTGCTCAGTAAGTCAATCATCTGGTCGTAGGGCGTGTCGTTTAAAAATCCATTTACAAAGACATTCAGGTTATTGCGAAGCTCCATGATCAGTTGCTTCTTCAAAACATTGTTTGTTCTGGATTGTTTGTTCAAAAAAGCAATCAAATCTTTTAGTGGCGCAATGCCTGCATTCAGCCATTCCATAAATTAAAAATATGGATTTTTTGAGAACATCATGGCGGAATTAAACTAATGTTTTTAGTATATTTGGACTACAACATGCTATGCTATCAGCTCCACAGAAAATTATTGCACATTTTGACCTGGATGCATTTTTTGTTTCCGTGGAACGGCTTAACGACCCTTCACTAAAAGGAAAGCCATTGATTGTGGGCGGCCGGGAGCGAGGGGTGGTTGCGGCCTGCAGCTATGAAGCAAGAAAATATGGTATCCATTCCGCAATGCCGATGAAAACAGCAATGCGTCTTTGCCCCCATGCAATTGTGGTGGGCGGTTCACGAAGTGATTACAGTAAATTTTCCCGTTGGGTCACGGAGATTATCGCTGCAAAAGCGCCCTTGTTTGAACGCGCATCTATTGATGAATTTTATCTTGATCTGACGGGCATGGATACCTACTATGAACCTTACCAATGGGTCATAGATTTGCGTGAGGAGATTATTGAAAAAACAAAACTCCCTATTTCTTTTGGACTTGCGTCTAACAAGATGGTCGCAAAAATTGCTACAGATGAAGCAAAGCCAAACGGCTATTTATTCATTCCATTCGGCTGGGAAAAGGAATTTTTAGCACCCCTTAAAGTTGGCAAGATTCCAGGCGTTGGCGCACAAACTTGTCAGGCTTTGGCAGCAATGGGGGTTGATACGATAAAGGATCTAGGCACAATCGACGTTGCACTGCTTGAAAAAAGATTCGGCAAATATGGAGTGGACCTCAGCAACAAGGCTAACGGCATCCATTTCGGCGAAGTGATCCCATACCATGAATCAAAGTCCATTTCAACCGAAAATACATTTGATGAAAATAAAACAGATATGGTTTTTTTGATGAAGGAAGTAGTCCGTATGACAGAAAAGATTGCGCACGAGCTTCGTAAGGAAAATAAAACAACGGGTTGTATCACTGTTAAGATTCGGTACCCGGATTTCGAGACGACATCAAGACAAACAACCATTCCGTATACTTTTTACGATGATGAGCTGATTTTGAAGGCGAAAGAATTGTTCCATAAGCTCTATAGAAAGGGGCAGCCTGTCAGGCTGCTTGGGGTACGGCTGAGCGAACTGACAGACCAAGCGATACAAACCAATTTGTTTGCCAACGTGGAGAAAAAGACCGGGTTATATAAAGCAATTGATGCGGTGAAAGAACGTTTCGGGAAATATATGATAACAAAGGGCGGAGGGGTCTAAATTCTATAAAAAATAGTCTACAATATTAATAGGGAATTAATATCTTCGTAGCCCAATTTCTAAAAATCTAGTTTCTTAACTTCTAAAAAATAACATTATGAGTTTACGTTTGGGAGATACGGCTCCAAATTTTCAGGCAAAAACAACCGTTGGCGACATCGACCTTTATGAATATCTCGGCAGTGGCTGGGGGATTTTATTTTCTCACCCTGCTGATTACACCCCCGTGTGCACCACGGAGCTTGGGAAAACTGCTTTGTTGCAGGAAGAATTCGCAAAACGCAATACGAAAGTGCTTGCCT
>DATMMJ010000382.1:0-3180 GCA_035569795.1 Puia sp.
AGTGGCAGCGTATGCATGTAAGCATAATTTACCAACACATATAGTGTCATTGCAATAGAAACGCCCATGATAATGGCAAGTGGCACATTGCGTTTTGGATTTTTTATCTCTCCGGTAACAAACGAGAGATCCAGCCACCCATCATAGGCCCAGAATGCACTGAGCATCGCGACAAAAAAAATACTGATGAAAGAATTGCCTTGCTTGTAGTTTGTTGCAATATTTGTTTCATTATGTCCATGGTAATGCGGAGCTGCAAGAAACAAACCAATGATGATTAAAAATAAAATTCCCAGTATTTTGGCCGAAGTAAAAATATTATTTACAATGCCGCTCTGTTTCACGCCGCGATAGTTTACCCAAGTAAGGACAACAATGGTAGCAATGGCAACGATTTTTACTCCTGAATCGGCAAAAGGAAAAATCGAGTGGCCAATGGAAATCTGCATCCATGCTTGAAATGGGTTTGGCAGCGGGATAAATGAATTGATTGTTTGGGCAAAAATAAAGCCCAGTGCTGCAACTGATGCCGCGCCGATGATCGCGAAGTCTGACCATCCAAATAAGAAGGAAAAGAAATTGCCGAATGAGAGGCGCAGGTATTCGTAAATGCCACCAGATTCTTCTGTCAAGGAAGACAATCCAGCCAGATTGAATGCACTGAACATGGTCATAATACCTGCGATGATCCAGGCCACAAGTATCCAGGTTTCATTCAAGCCTGTTTGCGCCATGGGCACAATCTTTTTGAACACACCGGAACCGATCATAATACCTGCAACCAGCAGTGTGCCGGTGAATAAGCCCAAAGCCCTGTCCAGACTGGTTTGTGAAGCAGTATCCGTTTTTTTGTCTTCAACAGACATGAAGAATTTTTTTTGAGAAGTTATATGAAGCTGCCATACCGGCGTGGGTTAATCAAACGCGCACATACATCTCAAAACAACCATTACAGAATTTAGTGAGGGAATAAACGAGTTGAAATTAGGGCGATAGTACCTGCAAACTTTCTTAATCCTTATTTCTCATTTTTATTTATGTCCCACTCTGCTTAAGCATCAAGGCCTGTATTTGCTGCATGGTTTTTCCCATGCCTTCGGCGCTACCATCAAGGAAAATAACATTGCCTTTGCCCACTTCAGCAAAATTTTTTATCGCTTCTGTCCACATGCTGAATAGAATCACATTCGTATCGAGGTTGGCCTTTTTCATTTGCTCCGCGGCTTCGCTCATGCCCCGGGCTACTTCTTCCCGGAAAAGCGCAACTCCCTGGCCGCGCAGCCTGGCGGCCTCTTTCTCTGCTTCTGCAGAGATCTTTATTGCATTGCCTTCTGCTTCTGCCGCCTTTGTTTTCGTGATCAGCAATGCCTGGCCTTCATTTTCCGCAGCAGCTTTTAGGTTATTGCTGGCAACCACTTTACTCATCGAATCAATGATTGCCTGATCAAAAGTGATATCATTGATCTGAAGATCCATTAAATGATAACCCCAATCTTCCAGAGAATGATCGATCTGGTCTTTTACAAATTCCACAATATCTTTTCGCAGGCCCAATATCTCTGCTTGTTTTTTTGTAGCAACAAATGCTCGTATGCTACCTTCTATGGTGCGCGTTAATGCCTGCATCAGATCGCGGTCTGCGATAAACTTGAACGCAACTTTTTTTATCGTTTCTTCATCCGCATTTTGTACTGCATATAGTAGCATGCTTTTGAAATACACGTTTGCCTGGTCTATCGTAACAGCCTGGAATTCCAGTTCAACAGAACGGTTTTGTATGCTGATGCGCTTGGTGACCTGCTCAAAAAAGGGGATTTTAAAATTCAAACCGGGCGACATGATGCGGCGGTATTTTCCGAACATCGTGATCACATTGATAAAGCCCTGATTGACAGTGACCAGGCCGCTGAAAATAAATAGGATCAAAATAATGATCCACCAGTAAGAATATAACTGCTCCATTTTATAAAATTTATTTCGGTACAAGTTAATATTTTTTGATTCAGTGTATTTAAAAAATAATTCCTTCGGGCAATTCCTGTGCATGCAAATTTGTTTTCTTACATTCCCTCAAGTTGATTTGTCATTTTCTCGATTCATGAAATCTTCAAAAGATTTTCTTATGACTCGATGGAAAAATTCGTGGCTGCTGAATTTGATGTCCTAATGGCTCCCGCATGCAAATGTATGCCTGACAGGGTCGGCCATTATGCAAGCCCTGATGATTTCAAATTTTCCGAAAACAAAGCATCCAACAGCGTAATGAAAATGGGATGAAATTTCTGCTGAAATGCAGTTGATTAACTTACCACGCGTGATATAGAGTACCTTTGCAGCTTAATTTTTATAATGGAGATGTACGATATCATTATTATTGGCGGCGGCCCAATTGGGCTTGCCTGCGGCATCGAAGCACAAAAAGCGAGGCTGAGTTTTTTGATTCTTGAAAAAGGATGCCTTGTCAATTCCCTGTATAATTATCCTTCCAACATGACTTTCTTTTCGACTTCTGAAAGGATTGAGATTGCAGGTGTTCCTTTTGTAAGCAATAATGTGAAGCCGACAAGACCGGAAGCATTGGAGTATTATCGGCGCATAGCGGTGTCAGGCCACCTGAATATTCATTTGCAGGAAGAAGTAAAGACATTAAGGGCCTTGAACGGAAAATATGAGGTGCAAACCACTGCGCAAAAATATTATGCCACGAATATTATTATCGCGACAGGCTTTTTTGATATACCGGTTATGATGCATGTGCCGGGAGAAAATTTGCCAAAGGTTACACACTATTATAAAGAGCCACATTTTTATGCTTTGCAAAAAGTCGTGGTGGTGGGTGCAAGCAACTCTTCAGTGGATGCGGCTTTGGAGACCTGGCGCAAGGGAGCTGAAGTAACAATGGTTATTCGGGGCGAAGCAATTGGTTCACGCGTCAAATATTGGGTAAAGCCCGATATTGAGAACCGCATCAAAGAAGGGTCAATTAAGGCTTACTTCAATTCCACTGTAAAGACCATCCGAGAAAAGGAAATTGACATCGAAACCTCCAACGGCATCATTACTATACCGAACGATTATGTAATTGCGCTGACAGGCTACCAGCCCAGTTTTGATTTTTTGAGAAACATTGGAATAGAACTATCCAACGATGCAACCTTAGAGCCCGCATACAATAAGGAG
>DATMMJ010000383.1:0-5615 GCA_035569795.1 Puia sp.
TACCGCCATCCTTTACGCCTTTTGCAGCGCCGGTGAATTTGATCGGGATCGTGGCGATGACCTTCTTGTCTTCGACCAGCTCGAGAAAATCGGCATGGATCAGGTCGTCAGTCACCTTGTCGAACTGCAGGTCCTTCAGGATGCATTTGTAAGATTTACCGTTCAACGAAATGTCGGCCAACTGAAAATCCGGTGTATATACGATGCCTTTAAAAGCCGCAGCAGGCGCTGAAAAGTTCAATTCCTGTGCACCCCCGTAAATTACACCGGGCACTTTTCCCTCAGAGCGAAGATGGCGGGTGGCTTGTTTGCCAATTTCGGTCCTGAGTTGTCCTTCGATCGTAATTGTTCTCATTTATATTTTATTTAAAAATTACACTATTTATTCCTGAGTTGCGAATGAATGAACAAGCTGGTAATACTCTTGTTCTCGTAAGCATTCCTGATAGCTACAGCGAACAATTCCGCTACGGTGAGCACTTTTATTTTTGGGCTTTGTTGGCGTAGGGGTATAGTATCGCACACTACCAATTCTTCCATCACGCTATTTTCAATATTTGCATATGCATTGCCACTCAACACCGGATGTGTGCATAAAGCTCTTACACTCCTTGCGCCTTTTTCTTTCAACAACCCCGCTGCCTTACAAAGTGTGCCGCCAGTGTCGCAAATATCATCTATAAGAACTACATCCCGTTCATTCACGTCGCCAATTACAACCATACTTGCAATCTCGTTCGCTCGTTTCCTATGCTTATCACAAATCACCATTTCTGCATTGAAAAAAGAGGCAATCTCACGGATGCGATTAGCACTTCCCACGTCAGGGGCCGCAAAGGTAAGGTTTTCGAGTTTAAGTTGCTCAATGTAGGGTATAAAAATAGCGGAGCTGTCCAGGTGGTCAACGGGTATGTCAAAATAGCCTTGTATCTGAGGCGCATGCAGATCCATGGTTATGATCCTATCAGCTCCGGCAGCTACCAGCATATTAGCCAAAAGCTTGGAGCCGATGGCAACGCGGGGTTTATCTTTACGGTCTTGCCTGGCATACCCGTAATAGGGGATGACCGCAACGACCTTGTAAGCCGAAGCGCGCCGTGCTGCATCAATCATGAGCAATAATTCCAATAAATTCTCTGCAGGCGCACATGTGCTTTGGATCAAAAAAACCATATCTCCACGGATGCTCTCGTTAAAGATTGGCTGTATCTCTCCATCGCTGAAATGGAGAATGGATATCTTTCCCGGGGTATTGCCAAATTGTTGAGTGATTTTTTCTGCAAGATAGCTGGATTCAGTGCCCGCGAAGATTTTAGCAAATTTTTGCATGAGTAGTGTAATGTAAGGCGAAGATATAAACGAAAAAAAGAATAGTGAATCAGCCACGAAAGAAAATTATCAACCTTGAGTGTTGATAAGGCATCTGTTATCACAATATATGCAGACGAAAATACCTATTTGAATTTATTGTGAAAAACGAGCGTTAAGCTGTGAAGTCAAAATTACAAGACCAAGACCGTCGGCAATAAAATGCAGGTCGGAGAACCCGCAGGTGAATACATAGCAGTAATAACGATAGAAGGTTTGTTCGTGGGTTCTTTTACGAAATGGCCCCACCTCTCAAAATGCTCTATCTGGCAACAGCGGCGATCGTTTCTTTTCCCGCAGTTGACGCCGTTTTTTCCGCAGCTACGTTTTTGCTAGCAGCAGGACTTCCATTAATTGCATAAAAAACAGCCGAGCACACAAAAATTGAAAAGAACAGAGCGACCACATACATGCCTACGCAGAACATAAAAGATTGCCATCCGCCAATGGCAGAGAAAGTTTTAGCTTTCATGGATTGAGATTTTAGTTTTCAAAAGTTACGGATCTGGAGACACCCCTTATTTTCAATATGAAACAATCTATAAAGGAGTATCTATTATTTAGTTTTCGCAATAAATTTAGTAACAAAACTTTATGATTACAAGCGGATAAACACTCATATAAAAATGGGACAAAGGGATAGGCACCAAGAAAAAATACTAAGCAAAAATCCGATGCCTTTGAGTGAAACCGAACCGGCAGCGATACGCTGTCAATATTCGCTTAAAAGATTAAAGCGTGTGTGTGCGCTCAAAAAGGCCTCTTTTGGAGTCAAGAAAAATACTATCATAATTTGGGAAATCAACCCCAATGTAGAGGAAATGAAAACCGACAGCACCCGAAATGCAAAGGCTGTGTTGAAATAAGGTGCTTTATCATATTGTCCTAAACGAAGATGTGGTATTTAGGTGCGCTGCCGCGGAGCATCCTTTAGTTTGGCTTATTTGAGATAGCCGCTGAATTAATCCAAAAAAACATAAATGCCTAGAAATCAACATTCAACATCACTAATTCGGTCCAAATTGTCTCAAGCCTGGGCCGTCGGGCCTCCAAAATTTAGAGGTAATTGCACTTCTTCCAGCTCCTGTATTTTTCCATTAGAGCCTTCAAAGCGCCCAATATTTTCAGTTAGTGCTTTCATGAAGCGTTTTGCGTGCTGGGGAGTAAAAATAATCCTCGACTTCACTTTGCTTTTCGGCGTGCCGGGCATGACGTTCACAAAATCAATTACAAACTCTGCGTGGCTATGCGTAATGATAGCGAGATTGGCGTACTCGCCTTCGGCGACCTCTTCTGAAATTTCGATATTAAGCTGATTGGCAGGTTGCTGTTCGGGCATAAAAAATTTTAGCTAAGATACATGTTATCCATAACTGAATAAAAACGTACCGGAAATTAAACAAAATCCAAAAAAAAAGATTGAAATACTGTGTGGTTTATTTTCCTCTTACTTTCTTGGATTGCTGCTTTGAATGCCGAAGTTTGGAGGGAAGGCTTTGAAAAGAAAAGGCAGCCGAGGCCAACAAACAAATTTTTTGCTCATTCAATTGATTTTTAGATCTGGATCTATAAAGAAGTTTTATTTTCAACCCTGGCAGCGTTATGGCATGGTTTGTTATTTTATTGGCCGCGAACATTAACTTTGCGCCATGCAAATTTTAGACGGGCAATCCGCATCACAGGCCATTAAAGATGCACTGAAACTACAGGTAGCTCAGTTGGCCAACGAAGGTCGCAAATCGCCGCACCTCGCTGCTGTGCTGATAGGCAGTAACGGAGCGAGCGAAACGTATGTAGGCGCAAAAGTGAAGGCATGTGCAGAGATCGGTTTTAAATCTACACTACTAAGACTAGAACAAGACATTACAGAGCATAAACTGCTACATGTGATCGATGAGCTCAATAAAGACATGGAAGTAGATGGCATCCTGGTGCAGTTGCCTTTACCAAAGCATATCTCGGATGAAAAGGTAATCAATGCTATCAGCCCGGAAAAGGATGTGGATGGCTTTCATCCCATAAGTATTGGCCGCATGGTGCAGGGCCTGCCTTCGTTCATCCCCGCAACACCCCATGGCATCATGCTTTTATTGGAGCATTATAAAATTGATACGAAGGGATTGCATGCAGTAGTAGTTGGCCGCAGCAACATTGTCGGCAGACCAATGAGCATCCTATTAAGCAGCAATACCAACCCGGGCAATTGTACGGTCACGATTTGCCATTCGCACACAAGAAATTTAGAAGCGATCTGTTTAGAGGCGGACATCCTAGTTGCAGCACTTGGCAAACAGGGATTTGTTACGGCGGATATGGTGAAGAACGGTGCCATCGTCATTGATGTGGGCATAACGCGTGTCCCCGATGCTTCCAAAAAAAGCGGTTTCTCGATCAAAGGTGATGTGGATTTTGCAGGCGTATCTCCCAAATCCAGTTATATAACTCCGGTCCCCAAAGGAGTCGGGCCAATGACGATTGCTGCGTTGATGAAGAATACTTTTAAAGCGTGCAAGCATAATAATTGAGCCTTTTGCCATGGGGATGGGCTTAGGGCGCTTATTAAGAACCAAGTGCAGTAAATTCAAATAGGCATCCCTTGAGTCACCGATGGAGCGACCATACCTGTTTGCTCTTGAGATTTAGGTTGCTGTGCAACTCTGGCTTAAACGGCTACCCGCTTCACGCTCTGGTGGCTGTGTTCTTGCAAAAAAATTCTGACCTTTGCACACTCATGCAAACAACAATAGAAAATAAAACGAAAACTCTTCCTGTGATGGAAGCTTTTTACACCATACAGGGAGAAGGCTTTTATCAGGGGAAAGCCGCGTACTTCATCCGCCTTGGTGGCTGTGATGTTGGCTGCATTTGGTGCGATGTCAAAGATAGCTGGGACGCGCATAAACACCCGCAAAAAACAATAGAGGAAATTATTGCTTCCGCGAAATTAGCAACCAGCGGTCGCCAGTCATCGGTAAAGGGACACCCGTATTCTGACATCGCCATCATTACCGGCGGAGAGCCCTTAATGCACGACTGTTCAGGTTTGACTAGGCAGTTGCACCATGCGGGTTTCCGAACGCACATTGAGACCTCGGGAGCTCACCCATTAAGCGGTGATTGGA
Organism: Puia sp.; assembly: GCA_035569795.1. Taxonomy (GTDB): domain Bacteria; phylum Bacteroidota; class Bacteroidia; order Chitinophagales; family Chitinophagaceae; genus Puia. Next base: position 4,491 of record DATMMJ010000383.1, read on the forward strand.
ACTGGATTTGCTTCTCACCAAAAAAATTCAAAGCACCATTGCCCCAAATATGTGCGGCAGCAAACGAACTAAAAGTTGTCATATTTAACAAAACGGATTTTGCATGGGCTGAAAAATATGCTTCCCTAGTTTCTCCAGAATGCAAATTGTTTCTGCAGCCGGAGTGGAGCAAATCCTCTGCAATCACTCCGTTGATGATTGATTATATAAAGCAAAACCCTCAGTGGGGATTTTCATTGCAGTTGCATAAGTACATTCATGTACCATAAAATACACCGAACAAAGCATAAAAATCCCGCTTGGGCGTGTGCTTTGATGTTTGATTTGTAATTTTCAGCCATGAAATGCTTGTTAACGGTCCTATTAATCATCATTTACTTTAACGTGCAGGCACAGTATGATCCTTCAAAGGTGAAGCCCAGAGCCGCACAATTGTATGCCAAAGCGCAAGAGATGGCCGAAGGAGACAATTTTAAACAAGGCATAGAAACGTTGCAGCAGGCAATAAAAATTGATAGCACGTTTGCAGACGCATATCTTTCCTTGGCCGGCATGTACGGCGAAATAAAAAATTACCAAAGAGCCATTGATAATTATGAGAAAGCCAAAAACATTGACAGTGTATATTTCATTGATTACACTCTTTCCTATTCTATCAATCTGGCAGGAAAGGGGGAATTTGACAAAGCGCTTAACGCGATAAATACTTTCTTAAGCATCCCGAACCTGAATACATCCAGCACTAGATTCGGTGAATACAGAAAAAAATGTTACGAGTTCGCTGTTGATTATGCAAAAAAGCATCCCCAAAACAATTACAGGTTCGAACCACAAAACTTAGGTGATAGCATCAACACAGATGTGCCCGAATATTATCCGACCATTACTATCGATGGCAGTAAGCTTGTCTTCACTAGGCGCGTCAATAATAACAATGAAGATTTTTATGAGTCTGAATGGAAAGGCGATCATTGGAGCAAAGCAAAAAGCCTCGAAGGTTATATAAATACGAATATGAATGAAGGAGCACAAAATATTTCTCAGGATGGGCAGTGGCTCATATTTACCGGGTGCAATTTCCCCAATGGTTTTGGGTCTTGTGATCTTTATATTTCTTATCTTGAT
>DATMMJ010000384.1:0-2873 GCA_035569795.1 Puia sp.
TTTTCAAATCGTCTGATTCTAAAACCGGAAATCCTACTGTATTCCAACGCTAATTTTGGACTACAGGCTAGCATGCTATTGAAACTCTCAAGGGTAAAGGTACAAAGTGTTACACCTGGTTTGATTGCCTGTGCAAATTCACCATTTAAATTTTCCTTTTGCAGACTAACCTGTCCAAAGAAATCACCAGGTCTCAAAATGTCTTTGACAATTTTATTGCCCATTATGTCAAGATAACCCAGCCGGATAAGTCCGGTTTTAATGAAGTAGATATTTGGATGCTTATAGGCTTCAAAATAGATATACTCACCGTGGCTTACATCTCTGTGGTTAAAGCCATCCAGCTGAAAGTATTCTTCGTCCGTAAGGTCAGAGAATAAAGGAGGCTTTTTTACAGAAGAAGTATTTGCGTTTGACATGGTGATAGTTATTAATCTGCTTATTTTGTACTATCCATTTTCATCTTGTCCATTTTATCCATCTTGTCCATCTTGCCCATTTTATCCATTTTGTCATCCATCAGCATGCCCATTTTACCATTGACATCCACATACTGTCCTTCTTTAAGCATCATCATTGAACCATCTTTCATTTTTACATTGCCGTCTTTCATGATCATTTCACCATTACTTAGTTTAGTTGTCTTTGCAAGTGTTGCTTCCTTGCCTCCCTTCATCGATATTACTTTTCCGTCTTTCATCACATAATAATCATTCATTGGTTTACTTGTTTGGGCAAAGCCTCCATAACCGATAATCATTAATAATGCTGCAAATAGAAACTTTTTCATAAAAGAATATTTATTACTGAATGGAATTATTCAGTAAGGCAAAGTTGATCAAATGGACTATTGAAATAATCACAGAAGTATAACGAAATCCTTCTGATTGTATCCTGAGGGCCATTTTATTATTTTTTTGCCCGAAAGAGCGATTCGTCTTATTAATTTTGAGTAGATTACCGCAAGATGAAAAATATTCTGTTGGTGGAGGATGATCAGCAAATCACCACCCTTTTAAATCTTCACCTGAATTCACCTTCCCATTTGCTCACTTCCTGTGGAAAGGGATTGGAGGCTCTTAATAAAATTGAAAACAACGCATTTGATTTGATCATATTGGATATTATGTTGCCTGATATTAGCGGGCTTTCTATTTGCAAGAAATTGCGGGATCAAAACAACCAAACGCCAATAATAATGCTTACGTCCAGATCTGATGAAACTGACAAGGTGCTGGCCCTTGAAATGGGTGCAGATGACTATATAACCAAACCATTTGGCGTGCTGGAACTAATTGCGCGTACAAAAGCACTATTACGAAGATCTTCTCCAGTAGAAACGGAAAAGCTCGAAATTCCTGCTATTGACTACAAATCGCTGCATATTGATAAAGTCAAACGAAAGGTCTTATTAAACGGCGAAAGGCTTGATTTGACATTAAAGGAATTCGATCTATTGTACCTACTGGCCAGTAATCCTGGTAAACCGTTTAGTCGGAATGAGCTATTGGAAATAGTGTGGGGATTTGCTTTCCAGGGATATGAGCATACCGTGACTGCACATATTAACAGACTCAGGATTAAAATTGAACCGGACCCAAATACGCCTATATACATATTGACTTCATGGGGTATTGGGTATCGATTTGCAGAATGAAAACAAAAACCTTTCCACTGTTTAGCCGAATTCTCTTCCTGGTATTCACTCTGATCACCGTTTTGAGTCTGACATTTTTGCTAATTGCATATCTGTCCGTCATTCATTTCTACCAGGCCAGTACACAGTTACTCAATAAGGACGTAGCATCACACATTGCTAAATTTACATCCCCTTTTGAACAGGATAGCCTGAACAAAAAAAAGGCGGACTCAGTATTTTATCAGGCGATGGTTATAAGTCCAAGCGTTGAAGTTTATTTTTTGGATACTATCGGAAAAGTAATTTACTATCATGGTACGCCCGGTGAAATCAGGTTGCCTACAATTCCCCTGGAAAATATCAGGGAATATTTGAGTCGCGACGGTCAAAGCTATATTAAAGGTCCGGATCCCAGGGATCCGTCGGAGCCAAAAATATTTTCAGCGGCGATCGTTCAGGGGAAGTCTGGTACGTTAGGATACATCTATGTTATCCTGGGTAGCACCGAATACCGAAATGTTACTCACATGCTTTATAAATCGCATGCGGGTGCCTTGTTGCTGCAAACGTTCCTTTTTATTTTGTTTGCGACCATCGCCCTCACACTTTTATATGTAAATCGCCTGCAGAGAAATTTTAAAAAATTGATAGGAGTTTTAAGAAAATTTGAAACGGGTGACCTAACCGCCAGATTTCCTGATAATGAAAAGAACGACTTGGCCCCAGTAACGCATGCCTTTAATAAAATGGCAGGCCAGCTTGAAGATAACATCGAAAGATTGAAAAAAGCCGAAGTAGAAAGAAAGGACTTCACTACTAATATCTCCCATGACCTGAGAACACCGCTGGCTATTGCTCGCGGATATGCGGAAACGCTTTTACTCAATCTGGAAAATAATGATATCAATCAGTATAAGAAATCGGAATATTCAAAACTTATTATTTCAAATATTCAGACGGTTGAGCACATGGTCCAGCAATTACTTGATCTTTCACAAATGGAATCGGCGGGATTAAATCTTAAAAAGCAACCTTTTGTTTTTTCGGAAATCGTTCAGGAGCTTGTTCATTCCTTTTCGTTAGCAACTGATGAAAAAAAGATATTGATTGAGTGCATTAATTGTGAAAATACTGCTTGGATTTATGCGGATATTCACATGATGGAAAGAGTTATCCAGAATCTGTTGACGAATGCAATAAAATTTACGCCCGAAAATGGTCAAATTTGTATTTC
>DATMMJ010000385.1:0-3125 GCA_035569795.1 Puia sp.
ATTGTGTGTTCTACCGGTTTATTTACATAAATAATGTTTGTTGCATTTATTTGCTTGCCTAAAATAACTTCCATTTTTGCGTACATGTCTCGGTTTTCTGTTTCAACGGAAATCTCGATTGTTTCTTTAGGTTTTAGGTGGTTCTTAATTCTGGTATCCCTGATGGCAGTGATAATTTGTTTTAATAAATGTCCTGTTTCAGAAATTGATTGATTTGCCAGTGGGATATTTTTGTTAAACTGCCTGATACACAAATCCTCACTCTGTTTTTTCAATAAATGGAAAATTTCTTCTGTAACAAAAGGCATAAATGGATGAAGCAATTGCAATAGTTCTTCAAAAAAATAAACCGTCCTTTGATAAACATTTTTTTTAACAGGCTGCTCAAAACCTGGTTTTGCCCATTCCAGGTACCAACTGCAGAAATCATCCCAAATCAGAGAATATAGAATTTTGAGTGCTTCACTTAGTTTAAAATCCGCCAACAATTCTTCAATCTGTGATTTTGCTTCGTTCAACCTGTTGTCAAACCAATCTATTGCAAACGTGTCGCCGGATGAATCAGCACTGTCCACTCTTTCTTCCCACATTTTTACAAGTTTCAGCGCGTTCCAAAGCTTATTATTAAAATTTCTTCCTTGTTCCAAGCTCGCTTCATCGAATAATAGATCATTACCGGCAGGAGAGGAGATCAGAATTCCAAAACGCACTGCATCGGCTCCGTATTTGTCGATTAGTTCCAGTAGATCAGGTGAATTGCCGAGGCTTTTGCTCATCTTTCTCCCCTGCTTATCACGAACCATTCCGGTGAAATACACATCACTAAAAGGTTTTTGATTCTTGAACACATATCCTGCCATGATCATCCTTGCAACCCAAAAGAAAATGATGTCCTGGCCGGTTACCAGCACCGATGTAGGGTAGTAATAATTGAAGTCTTTATTACCGGGTTCAGTAATCCCTTTAAAGACTTCCATGGGCCATAGCCAGGATGAAAACCAGGTGTCGAGGATGTCTTCGTCCTGAGTCAGTTGTAAGTTAATGGCAGTGGGCAGCGCATTTGAACTGTCCGAATTCCCCCGAAGGGTATTGCTGGCTGCTTGCTTTTTTGCCTCCTCGTGCGTCTCTGCAACATATAGATTGCCGATAGCATCGTACCAGGCTGGGATGCGCTGGCCCCACCAAAGTTGCCGGCTGATGCACCAATCCTTTACATTTTCTAACCAATATTTATAGGTTGCTAAGAATTTCTCCGCAGGATGTATTTTTACATCACCATGCAAAACCGCATTCAAAGCGGGCCCAGCGAGCTCTTTCATCTTCACAAACCATTGCGTGGAAATGCGTGGCTCAACAACTGCATCGGTACGCTGCGAAAAGCCCATGCGTGTCTGGTAGTCTTGTTCTTTAACCAGAAGGCCCTCGTTTCTTAATTGCTCAACTGCTTTTTTTCTTGCATCAAATCGATCAAGGCCAACAAACACTTGAGCCGCTGCGCTTAATGTTCCATCCTCGTTCAAGGTGTCAATAATAGGCAAATTGTATTTTAGTCCGATATTGTAATCGCTTATATCGTGGGCTGGTGTGATCTTCAAAGCTCCCGTACCGAACTGTTTATCAACATATTCATCAAAAATAACGGGCACTTCCCGGTTCACTAAAGGGACAATCACTTTCTTCCCTCTTAATTGGACATACCTGTCATCGCTGGGATTCACGCAGACCGCCGTATCTCCCATTATGGTTTCCGGGCGTTGGGTCGCAATGACAATAAAGTCCTCCGATGGCGCTTGTCCGCCCCCTGTCTGCCCGGCGCCTGCAATTTTATATTTCACATAGTACAGTATCCCCGTTACTTCTTTATATTCCACTTCTTCATCACTCAATGCGGTTTTCGCAGAAGGGTCCCAGTTGATCATGCGGGCGCCCCGGTAGATTAAGCCCTTGTTATATAAATCAACAAATACCTTAATGACTGCCTTGTAATAATGGTCGTCCATAGTGAAGGTAACCCTGTCCCAATCCACGCTGCAGCCAAGCCTTTCAATCTGATTGTAAATGATGCCCCCGTATTTTTCCTTCCACTCATAAGCATATTTCAAAAACGCTTCGCGGGTTAATTGATTTTTATCAATTCCTTTTTCCTTGAGCATATTGACAACCCTTGCTTCTGTTGCAATAGAAGCATGGTCGCTGCCAGGCACCCAGCAGGCATTGTAGCCGCTCATTCTGGCCTTTCTGATCAAGATATCCTGAACAGTTTCATTCAGGGTATGCCCCATATGCAGCACACCCGTGACATTTGGCGGGGGGATCACAACTGCAAATGCCCTTTTGTTCTGCTCAGGCCTACTTTTAAAATATCCTTTTTCGCTCCAATGCTTGCTCCATTTAAGTTCAATTAGTTTGGGCGAATAATTTTTGCTCAATTCCATCTCCTAATGGGTTAAAAATTGTTTTTTTTATGGTTTGCAAAGGTAAGTATTGTCCAAGAAGGACGAGCAGGAAACGCATTTTTTACCCGTGGGTGGTTACAATTGGCAAAAAAAAAATTCCCCTTGCGGTGGGGAATAATATCTTACAAACAAAAAGCTTTGCAGCGTTAGGGTCTGCCGTGAGCCTTTTATTTATCGTCACTAAAAATTGTTTTCCTTATGCAAACCAATACAGGTAAGACAAGAAAAATACAAGCCCGAGAAAACCAATGCCAATTAAAGCTGTCTTTGTCGATTCCGACATGTGAAATTCATGACCATTCTTTTCCATAAATAAAAAAATTTGAGGGTGAAACCATGTTGATTAATAATGGGTTTCCTAGGGAATGGAACTTCAACAACATTTGGTTTTGTCAGTGATACAGGGTAGGATGTCAGTTAGTAATAGCTGAAAATGAGACCAAAGAATTAACAATTCAAATGTAAATAATATATTTTGTAAAAAGAAATAAGTTTTTAAAATAAAGGAAATCAACCGGTTAAATATGAAAAAACCCCGCTTCAGACGGGGTTTTATAAAGCTTTTTGAGCGTGTGCGCTACATCGTAAATTGGTAAGAAAACAGCAGGATAGCGCAAAAATACAGCACTGCAGTTACTGCAGTCATCAGTACGTTTTCCCTTGCTGGAA
>DATMMJ010000386.1:0-3406 GCA_035569795.1 Puia sp.
CAGCACAAATAATGCAAGTAATAAAACAAAGGCTGTTTTATTAAACAAAGCAACCATAACATGATTTTTAATGAGAAAATTATTTTTTCAAAGAGTAAGAATATATCAGCTGATAGCAGGGGGGCCTCTTAAATAACTTGCAGGTATTTTTGCGTGGGGAATATAAATATTGCTAAAATAAAACCTGGGATGAATTTGGGAATAAAAACAATGCAAATTAAAATCATCGATCGGGATAATAACTACCTCTTTAGGATGATAGCGCTTATTGAGATAACAAAGCGTTTTGTTTTTTTTGGGATCCTTTTTTGACAAAATATTTTTTGCAATGGTAGATTTTACGCTACTGAGACAACGGACGTTATCCGTGTTTAAAGATTGCTGAGACAGAGGGGATATATAGCGCAAGAAAATCTGTACCGTAAAAAATCCAAAATATATTGCTGACAAAAAGAACTTAAATAAAACTTTACCATATGGATTTTTTCTGCCCAGCATTGGGCATCGAAGGTAGAAACTAATTTTCATCTATTTAGACCGTCGCCTGCAAATTTTCTGTTAAGTAATTGTGTAGCGCAAAAGTATTCGACCTAAAAATTTTATATATTTCAAAATTTTGGGGATCCCCGGTCATTTTAAACCTCAATTGCAAAGGGGTGCTCTTTTTAGTGTTTCGCTGTCGTCATAAAACCCGTCCGAACGGGATTTAGATAAATTAGGAGCCTTCTTTGTGCGCGAGCTTTGGAATTCAAGGTTTCTCCATTCTGGATGGAGAAAGAAGGCGTTCTTTCCATGCAGCTTTTCATGCAACACCCAGACAAAAAATTTCAGTAGTTTTAATAAACGCATTTTCAAAGATGATAAAAAAAGAAAAAAGCAATATTGTTGTTAAAAATAAAATTAACCTCGAAGCGCATATAAAGGCAGATCGATTCCGAAAAGAAATCCGCCGGACACTTCCACATAAGCACAAGCAGTATTTTGAAATCGTGTACCTTTCCAAAGGTAAAGGCTCACACTGGATTGATGGTGCTGAGTTTCCTATACAACCTCCGGTTCTATTTTTTATCAACAGCAATCAAACCCATCACTGGGAGATCACTACAGAGCCTGAAGGATATGTTGTTATCCTAAAACATAGTTTTTCGCAAAATTCAAAAGATGAAATGCTGAAGCAATTGCTGCAGCAGTTATGGAATGTAAATTGCGTGTATTGCAACCATGTTGAAAATATGGAAAACGTTTTTCGACTACTTTGCCAACCGGATGCCATCAATGGCAATAGTTACAGCAGTCATATAGCTGACGGGCTTGTAAAAACACTAGTGTCATTGATATTAAATGAAGGGAAAGAACAGTTCCATTTCAGTGGCTTGCAAACTCAATTGCACGTACGTTATATAGATATGCTGCAAACTCAAAAAAATTTTCAGCGCAGTGTGAGTCATTATGCATCACTGCTGAACACAACACCCCAGAACCTGAATGCTGCTTGCCGTAAATCCGGCGGACAGTCAGCGGGGGAAATACTGGACGGTTTTATTACCGACGAAGCGAAGCGCCTATTAGTATATACTGATAATAATGTAACCGAAATAGCTTATCAGCTTAACTTTAAAGACCCTTCTTATTTTGTGAAATTCTTCAAAAAGTATCAACGCATTACACCCGACGAATACCGGAAGAGCAGTTTTCAAAATTACCATTTATAAACCCTGTTTTACCACGTGAACAATCCCTTTGATGCGTACCTTGTGTATAAGCGCTGAATCACATGAACCGAAACTATTGTTTTTATTCCTTGCGTACATCGATATCGCTCTTTTTTGTAATTGGCAATATTTCTTTTGCCCAGCAAAAAATATTATCGTTGAAAGATATTTCCTTGTTGGTTGAAAATAATCTTCCGCAATTGCGGGCGTTTAAACAGCAAGCCAACGCTGTTGGACAAAATATAAATCTTGCAAAAAACCTGATTGTTCCCGGTGCAACAGTGGGCTACCAGGCTAACTACACCACTTACAATAATATCACGGGAATGAGTTATCCGGGTTTAATAATGCCCATTACCGGCCCCCCATCAGCAAACAACATTACAGATTTTGTGCCGGGCACAGCGCTTGTGATGCTCGTAAAATGGGAGCCCATTACTTTCGGGCAACGCAGTGCCGCAATACAAAAGGCTACAGCCGAATTTCAAATGGCGAATTGTTCTTATAACCAGGCGCTTTTCAAACAGCAATATGTTGCATTATTCACCTATCTGGACGCTATTTATTATGGGCAATTACTAATCAGCACGAAAGCAAATATCAGCAGGGTTGAAACTTCCATGGACCAATCACTCGTGCTCACAAGACAAGGATTGCGCCCAGGCTTGGATACCACTCAATTCCAAAGTGCCTTGGCACAGGCAAGAGTGAATTATTATAATACGCAAAAAGCATATCAACTGCAACTGGAAGAACTGACCAGACTTACCGGTTTACAGGAGTCATCCTCGGGCATCATTTTATCTGATACGTTGATGGCTTCCACTTATCCGTTGCTTCCGGATACAGCCAACGGATTTGAAAGTAATCCGATGCTTCAATATTACCAGTCAAAGCAGGAATTCAGCCGGGCCTCTTTAAAAGAAATTCAAACTGCGTGGCGCCCTCGTCTGGATGTTTGGGGCAATGCTTATGGCAGGGGCTCGGGTGTGCAATACAATGGCGTAATCAATAAAGCGGATGGATGGAATTTATCTAGAACAAATTATGGAGCAGGAATCCAATTGAGTTTTCCAATTCTACAGTTTACGCAAATAAATATCCAGAAGAAACAATACCAATCATTATTTACCTCAGACCAAGCGATGGTATTGCAGTCCAGGCTTGATTTGCAAAAACAATTGGAGTCGGCGCTTATCAACTTTCGCCAAAACAAACAAATAGCGGAGCAAACAAAATTGCAGCAGCAGTTTGCTGGATACGCGTACAGTGGGTTGGATCTTAGTTATAAAAGTGGGCTGATAGATTATACCAGGCTGGCGCAAGGGCAATATGATTTGCTGAATGCAGATATCGCCCTTGCAAGCGCGTATCTGCAAGTATGGCATGCCTTACTTGATGTTGCGGTTGCCAAAGGAGACATCAATATTTTCCTCAAGCAATTAAAATGATGATTGATTTTGAACCAGTCATGATAGACCAATTCAGTTTAGAAAAAAGAATAATTCACTGATGAAATTAATAATAGCTGCATTACGTCATCCGATCACCGTACTGGTTTTGGTATTTGCGATAGTATTTTTTTCTTATCTCGCCATTAGCAATTCTAAAATTGATATTTTCCCCAAACTCGGTTTACCGACAGTATACGTTGCCCAGCCATATGGAGGATTGTCACCTGAGCAGATGGAAGG
>DATMMJ010000387.1:0-5584 GCA_035569795.1 Puia sp.
TATCAACATCATGTATTTTTATTTACTTGTCAAATCAGTTGCCCAATAATGAATTGTCCTAAAATTAGAAACTAAAAATATCCTTTCCGTTTTTTTTGAGTAAAGCATTCTTTTAATTCAAATGCTGATCCGTCTTCAGGATAAATTGTCTTCCTGATGAACCTAGCCTTACGTTTCCATGATTGGTTATGCAACGGTCGAAAATAGTTATATGCTTTACACATTTTTTCTCGATCGGCTTTTTTGATTCAAATACATTCTAGCTCGCAAAAAAAGTTGAATGCAACCGCTAACCTAGAGTGCCTCACTTGATCCTGTAACTGAACAAAAAAAATGTACTCCATTCGATCCGGATAAACACAGCCTATAGATTTGTGCAAAGGGCGCCTTGCCTCATTTTATTACCAGCAAAAGATCATGGTGCAAACAGCGCAAAAAAATAGTGTGAATATTGTAATTATTTTACAAGATTATGTAAAGATTGGGATGAAAAAAAAATCATCTTTATGCTATACAATCATCATGGAAAACAAACTTATGGGGAGACACAAATTTTTCATCAGCCTACTAGCAGGCGTCTATATAGTTTTATTATTAGGAATATTATTTATTTTCTTCCGTTAGCAGCATTTCCTCCAGGAATAATTTTATCCTCATGCATCATATCTGACAAGAAATAAGAGAGTTTAGAAAAGTATTGTATCCCATTGTGCAATAGTTCTTGTAGTGATTTGGAGCCACTTCTCCGGGGATAAATTTTTGCACTGCTACAACATGTAAAAAACAGGTAGCCTTTAATACATAACAAGGAGGCGTTCGACTAGCAAGCCAGGTTAAACTATCATTTTATGCAATACTATCCTTATTGCTATAATGAGGATTGCGATTATAACGAGGATGTGAATGAAGCCTCTTGCGCCAAATCCAAAATATCCAACCGCCCAGACGCAGACTAATAGCGCTTCAATAAAAGAAAGAATATTTGGTATCATGTTTTTTTTCCATTGCCAGTGATCATCTCGTTTTTGCAGACAGCCCACCTTCTTATTTCTATTTATCTTGATTCCCGCAATCGGCATATCAATGATTTTATCTCGATTTCATCCTTGCTGATAATAATGACTGAGCAATCTATCAGGGCCATGCCACCCAAAAGATGAATTTCCTTTCCGGTGTTAAACCCAAAAAAGGCCGGCTGCCCATCCTAGCACAAGCGCTATGGCTACGACATATTTTAAAATCCTCAGTCGGGGGTATTTTATTTTTCTAGTTTATAAGATTATCCCCTCCAGAAATTGGGTGGTACCGCAGACCCATGATGGCTTTTCTCCTTCTGAGTCATTGCATACAGTCATTATACCCGGCTCCGTATATCGTTTCATTATCGTAGTGCACCCAGAGCCTTCCTTGTTGTCTAATTGGTACCGCTGCTCTCCAGTAACTTAAATAATTCGTCAAGTTTAGGTGAGAGGATAATTTCAGTTCTTCTGTTCAGTGCTCTTCCTTCTGCCGTACTGTTTGTTTGGACCGGATCATATTGACTATGCCCGGAGGCGATAATTCTTACGGGATCAACCTTGTAATCGCTGGTGAGAATCCTTACAATGGAACCCGCGCGTGCAGTGCTCAAATCCCAGTTGTCTTTGTATTTTGTCCGTATAGGGATCGAATCAGTATGCCCTTCAATATCCACGGTGATATCCAGGTTTGCGTTCAGCACCTCGGCCAGCTTCCCCAATGCTTCCTTGCCTTTCGGGTTAACAACGGCACTGCCGGAAGGAAAAAGTAAATTCTCCTGCAGGCTCACATATACTTTGCCATTCTTAATTGCAACCGATAATTCATTGGAATTAAACCCAACTAACGCATCTGCCATCTTTTTCCTGATCTCATCTATTGCCTTTTTTTGTTGATCCATTAAAGCCTGCAGCTGCTCGAGTCTTTTTTGCTGATTGGCCAGTTCCAGCTGACTTTTACTTAATAGGGATTGTTTATTCGCCGCATCGGTTGACAATATTCCAGCTTTATTGCTCAGATCTGAAACCTTGCTATTCAGGTCACTAATCTGCTGTTTTAACATTGCAACGGTAGATTGCAGTTCATTGACTTTGCCTGCAAGGCTAGCACTGTCATTGCGGGCAGATTGCAGTGCGCTTTGAGAAGCGTTGTATTTTTTTGTTGGAACGCAACTATTCAGTAGCACAATGCACGTAAGCACAATTATTGCGGTGTAGTTTACTTTTTTCATTGTAGTGATTTTAATGTGAACAAGTAAGCAAAATTGTTGCCGAATTTGTTTTTTTGAATTTACGCTGACCGGCTAAAATCAAAGGTGCGGGTATATGTCCTATCAATGTTATATAACTATTCTTATTACTTATATAATTCACACATTGCCAAAACTTCTGCCATAGCCATGCAATGCCTGGTGCAGGTCATGATAGTAAGCCTTGCTTGCAAAATGAGCAAGTAGCGACAACGGAGGGCTAAATCACGCGCACTTCCTGATCGACACGGTATATTATTTTTTGACATCGCCCGCACGGGATCACCAGATGCATAAGCGCAAAGTCCATTTTACAGGTACAAGAGACCATTGGATTCAGTTTTGGCTAGAGGGTATTGTAATAGCAAAGAAGGGGGGAAGCAATGAAATGGGAAATTATTTTAACAAAAGATATTACTGAATAATTTTTACCAAGAGGATCAAGTGCTTGCATTGGGTTGCATGCAGTGATCACCTATTGGTTTGAGCCAGCGCAAACGGCAATCTTAAAAACCCATAATTTGCTTTGGCACGGTTTTGGACTAAACCATCATACATAGCTTTTCCGCCTCAACAATTTTTGACGCTGCTATTTACCTACTCTATTTGACCTTATTACGATACAGGAATTATATCAATTAATGTTTCAAAAAAATTAAATCATGAATACAACAAACGTAAGTAATTATCCTTCGGGCAATCCCCAGGATACGGCTCCCAAAAAAAACTTTAAAAACCTGATCATCGGACTGCTTGCAGTTGGATTGGTTGGATCTGCAGGTTATGCGCTCTATAGCAGCAATGAACATCAGCAAGTGCAACAGACAGAGCAGGCTCAAATTTCAAAAGTAACCGGTGATAAGGACCAAGTTCAGAAAAACTTCGATAACGCACTAGTGCGGCTTGATTCCTTGTCTGGTTACAACAATAAAGTGCAAGGCATGTTGACTGGCAGGCAGAACGACATTGCAAAATTGAAAATGCAGATTCGCGGTATCCTGAAAAAGGAAAATATAACGATAGCTGAAAAGAAGAAAGCAGAAGGACTCGTTGTCCAATTGAATGACAAGATAAGCGGCATGGAGCAGGAAATTGCAAGCCTCAACCAGCAAAACCAGGGCTTAACACAGGATAAGGTGCAATTGTCTCAGGATAAAGACAAGCTGACTTCTGATTTGCAAACTACCACAACAGCAAAAGACGAATTGACAAAAAAAGTGGATATAGCTTCCACACTTTTTGCGAACAATATAAAGATCACTGCGCTACAGGATAAAAAGAACGGTCAGGAAAAAGAAACCAACAAAGCTAGGAAAGTCAACAAGCTGAACATTTCTTTTGATGTAACCAACCGCATTGCACTTAGTGGACAGACGGATGTGTATGTCTGTATTACAGGCCCGGATAACAAACTGATTTCGGTGTCTGCTTTGGGTTCAGGTACATTCACTTCGCGTGATGATGGAGACAAAATGTTTACATCCAAAGTGCCAGTAGAAATCGAAGCCGGCAAGGTGAAAGAAGTGCAATTCTCTTGGAAGCAGGACAATGGTTTCCAGACCGGAATGTATAAAATCGAGATCTACCACAATGGCTATAAGATAGGAGAAGGAATGAAAGAGCTAAAAAAGGGTGGATTGTTCTCTTAGGAAAAGTACTTTGACTATTATATTCCTTTAACAAAAGACCGGGCGAACTAATTGCCCGGTCTTCTTTTTTTATATGCTGAAAAGAAAAAGTAATATGAGACGGACATCTTTGTAACAAATATAATTACAGAGGGAGAGACTCCACTTTGGATGGTGATTACCCAATCAAAAGACTTGAAATCAAAACCTCAAAGAGAGCCCTGTGCGACATCATTGCCAGCAACCCATACGCAAAAGGACAATTCAGTATATGGCTTTATCTCCCAATTACTGGCAAGGACATGCGCTTAATAATTATTGATCGATTAAGATGAAAAGCCCTTTGCTATGGAGATGGGTTTTTTATTTTTTCTAATTCGAATGTGTGAATTATGTAAAATAATTATTAAATCATGTAACAATAAAAATTTACAAGGCATTTATCTTTATTTATCGGTTTTCAATAGGTCATTGGGGTATTTTAGATTTTAAGCGGGCCGGATTTTTATCCAGGCCCTTTTTGTTTTTATGGATCAATAGGGTTGCCATGGAAAAGGCCCGAGAACTGAATAATATTGCGGGGAGGGGGCCATGCATACTTTGCAAAAGTGGAGAAACGGGAATGGACTGTGTGAGCGTTTTAAGACTATATCAATGTACGGTCTTATCCAGCATGATTTCTATCGTGCAACCTTTTGCTTCATTATCTTTCCGGATGCGGATATTTTCTGGTATCATTTGGCATCTTGCCATTTCAATGATTTCATCAAGCAACTGGTAGATGGAATGTTTGCCAGAGTGTATATCTTCTCTTTCGCGGAGTTTTAGCATATCGTTGATCATATCACTAATCCTATTGGAACTTCTGGTGATGATATCCAGGTATATTTGCAGGCAATTGTCTTTTATTTCAGATTGAAGCAGGTCTATAGAAAGATTGATACTGGTCAAAGGATTCCTTAACTCGCAGGCAACCGTAGAAACTGATCGAGCCGGTTTAACTTCCACCGTTTTTGGTAAGGCCAATAAATTTGCATTTACTGACCCTTTATGCGTCTTCTTGAAACCGGGAGCAATTTTTAGGGTGTTCATTTTTTTTGAATTTTAGTTTGGTTCAAACGCTAATACAAGATCTTTGTCTGCGATGCTCCCCTTTTCTCCTCGGCGGCTACGCTAGTCGCTTCATATATTTTTGTTCGCAGACAACTCCACCTTCAATTCATAACCTTTACCGGGCTTGGACGTGATCGTAACTTTTCCATCATATAGATCTGCCCTGCTCTTAATATTCAATATGCCAACCCCTTTGTTACTTTTTAAGTTATCGCATCCTTGTCCATTGTCTGAAATTATCAATATGATTTTATCATCCAGTTTGGATAAACCAACGCTAAAGCGGGTCGCATTTGAATGCCGCAAAATATTATTCGATTGTTCCTGCACTATCCTGAAAATATTGAGCTTTAATTTTTCATGCAAATCTGCGTCCTGGATACCTTCGTCCTTAAATTCGATTTTTATCGGGTAAGCCTTGCTGATGTCATCTAATAAGTCCTTGATGCTTTCAACCAGGCCGATATGCTGCATACCTATTGGTATTAGCGATTTAGAGATTTTCCTGATCTCGTCAACAGCATTCGTTATATAACCGCAGGATTTTTCAATGTATAGTTTCTTATCGGCGTCATCA
>DATMMJ010000388.1:0-4342 GCA_035569795.1 Puia sp.
AGAATCATTGTATCGCCCGGCACAACTTTCTGTTTGAATTTACAATTGTCAATTTTGAGAAAATACGTGTCATACTCACCAGCCGGCATAGCGTTGATAGCCAGTATGCCTCCGGTTTGGGCAAGCGCTTCAACCTGCAGCACTCCGGGCATCACAGGGTTTCCAGGAAAATGGCCAACAAAAAACGGTTCGTTGAATGTGACATTCTTAATGCCTACGATATACTTGTCGGTAAGCTCAATAATTTTATCAACCAACAGAAATGGGTATCTGTGCGGCAATGTCTTTTCAATCTGCTGTGCATTATAAATCGGTGGCTGGTTAGGATTATACACCGGCACATTCCTGACATGCTTGTTCTTCTTTATATATTGCTTTAATTTTCTCGCAAAATCCACATTTGTTGAATGGCCCGGTCGATTTGCGATAATGTGCGCTTTAATGGGGTAACCAATCAGCGCGAGATCACCTACAACATCTAATAATTTGTGCCGTGCTGGTTCATTTGGGAAACGCAGTTCAAGATTATTAAGATATCCTTCGCTCTTCACTTCAATTTTTTCGCGCTTGAATGCCTTAGCCAAGCGTGCCATCTCTTCCTCTGTTACCGGTTTATCAACAACTACGATGGCGTTATTTATATCGCCCCCTTTGACCAGGTTATTGTCGAGCAGCATTTCCAGCTCATGCAAAAAGCAAAATGTCCTGCAGGGAGCAATCTCTATTTTAAAATCGTGCATTGATTTTAAACTGGCATGCTGTGTACCCAGAACAGGGCTATTGAAATCAATCAGTGTAGTCACTTTATAGTCCATTGAAGGCATAGCCACCAGTTCTACGCGTTTCTTCTCATCATAATGGGTGATATTGGTATCAATGCTGTACCAGGCCTTAGCGGCGTCCTGTTCAACGATGCCTGCATCTTCTAAAATCTCTACAAAAGGCTCAGAACTGCCATCCATGATTGGCGTTTCAGGAGCATTCATTTCAATCTGGCAATTATCGACACCCATCCCAACCAATGCGGCGAGGACATGTTCAACCGTGTTTATTTTCACGCCATTTTCTTCTAAAGTGGTGCCGCGGGAAGTATCGGTAACCAGATCGCAATCTGCCTTGATTATGGGCTGTCCGGGCAGATCAATGCGCTGAAATTGGTAGCCAAACCCCGCATTGGCGGGTTTGAGAGTCATATCAACTTTAATGCCTGTGTGGAGGCCCGTGCCGGAAATACTTACCGCCGATGCTAATGTATGCTGTTTATCAGGATTGAAATTTACGTCCATTCAATATTTATTAAGCCGACAAAGATACAATTCGGTGGGGATTTATGGTCTTCAAATAAATGAGCAACCTTACCGGGAATGGTGCATTGGAGGTATTACATAGTAGGATCGGGCTGATTGGTTCAACTGAGACATAAGCGATGCATTTTGATCAAATTTCCTCTTCTCTTTCCAGCATTAATATGGCGCTCTGAGGGACGATGAAATATTTTTCGCCTTCATAGATCACTTCGGTGGCTCCGCTTAAGAGAAAAATCGCAATATCTCCTTCCCTTGCCTGCAACGGGATATATTTTACTTTGTCGTCCTCATTTTTCCAGGGCTCATCATCAATAGGTATTGGAATCGCATATCCAGGACCAGTTTTAATGATGTATCCTTGCTGCACTTTTTCTTTTTCCTGGACACCGGGAGGTAGATATAAACCAGAATCTGTTCGCTCATTGGGTTTGGACGGGCGAATCAAAACCCTGTCTCCGATCACCACCAGTTTCTTAAATTTGTTATCAGCAGTAATATGCATGTTGAGTTTTTATGATGGAAAATGCATGTACCATGGCCAGTAGTGAAACTTCGGCAAAAAGCACAACTGCAATATTACTAATAAACATCAGACTTGCGCCCTGGGGTTGGATTTGCTTAATTATTAACAAAATATTACGCAGATAAACATCATAGCCGTAAATGATTTAATTTTATTTGTACTTAAATTAAAAAAATATGGAAGGCAAGAAACCAAAAATATTATTGTGCGAAGATGACCAGAACTTGGGGATGGTGCTTAAAAACTATCTTGAACTGAATGATTTTGACGTGACCCTGGAACGCGACGGAAGGCTTGGCCTGGCTGCATTTCAGCGAGAAAAATATGAGTTGTGTCTGCTGGATATCATGATGCCGCATATGGATGGGTTTACTCTGGCCGAAGAGATCCGTGATGTGGATGGTGATATCCCTTTGTTTTTTCTCAGCGCTAAGACCATGAAAGAAGATATCATCCAGGGATATAAATTAGGGGCTGATGATTATATCACAAAGCCTTTTGACAGCGAAGTGCTACTATTAAAGATCAAAGCAATCCTGAAGCGCAACGAAGATTTGAACAAGGAAGCGGAGAACCGGGAGTTTGATCTTGGGTCTTATCACTTCAATCCTAAACTGCGCGAACTGAGCCACAGTGGGCACATGCAAACGCTTTCACCAAAAGAAAACGAATTGCTGAAAATGCTTGCTGAGCATATGAACGATTTATTGCCCAGAGATCAGGCTTTGAAAAAAATCTGGGGCAGCGACACCTATTTTAATGGAAGAAGCATGGATGTATATATCGCGAAATTACGCAAGTACCTAAAAGACGATACTAGTATTGAGATCGTGAATATTCATGGGAATGGATTCCGGTTGGTCGCGCCATTAACGGTATGAAAGGGGTTGTCAAGACTGGCCTTTTTTGGATTGCTCAGAATGAAAAATAGGATCTCGCTATCATTTTGCAAATGGCAGCTGCATTGACTGGTCCATGCGTTGCGGTGTCAGTAAATATGGAGCTTTTTTCAGAGAGAGAGTTCTTAACTACCGGAAAAGACGATTATCTATTAATTCAAGCACAATTGTGTTCAGAAAATCAAAAAAGCAACTCTCCCCCACTTTTTCCAGGCGCCGTTCTTCCCAAATGCAGATACGCTTTTTGTGTTGCTTCTCTACCACGCGGCGTTCGTTTCAGAAAGCCTTCCTGGATTAAGAAAGGTTCATAAACTTCTTCAATTGTTCCAGCTTCTTCTGCCACAGCAGTGGCAATGGTGGTGATGCCGACCGGGCCACCATTGAATTTTTCGATAATGGTTAGCAGGATTTTGTTATCCATTTCATCAAGGCCGTGTTGATCAACATTGAGTGCTCCCAATCCATGTTCTGTAATCGCCAGGTCAACCACTCCATTGCTCAACACTTGCGCAAAATCGCGCACCCTGCGCAACAAGCCGTTAGCAATCCTTGGCGTACCGCGGCTTCTGCGGGCGATCTCATGTGCAGCATCGGATGTGATTTTTGAATCCAGGATTTTTGCTGACCGCAGAATAATTTTATAAAGAACCTCAGCAGTGTAATATTCCAATCTTGATTTGATGGCAAACCTGGAGAGTAAGGGGGCCGTTAATAGACCGCTGCGCGTTGTCGCCCCAACCAAAGTGAAAGGATTCAGATTGATTTGTATGCTTCTTGCGTTGGGGCCGGTGTCTATCATGATATCTATGCGATAATCTTCCATCGCGGCATACAAATATTCTTCCACAACCGTGCTCAAGCGGTGTATTTCATCGATAAACAAAACATCATGCGGTTCCAGGTTTGTCAATAAGCCTGCAAGATCGCCAGGCTTTTCAATTACAGGCCCTGAGGTCTCTTTGATATTCACGCCGAGCTCATAGGCAACGATCCTGCTTAATGTCGTTTTTCCCAAACCAGGCGGTCCGTGAAACAAAATATGATCGAGCGCTTCGTTGCGCATCTTTGCCGCCTTAATAAATATTTTCAGGTTTTCAATAATCTGTGGCTGTCCGGCAAAATCTTCAATTTCTTTTGGGCGGATGTTATTCTCGAATTCTTTGTCCACTGCGCTCAAAGAATCTTTGTCATTATTTATATTGGGATTGGACATATAGGCCAAAGGTAAAAGCTATAATACAAAAGGCAAAGTGATTTTATGTGAGGACAGGGGAGTAAAGAAAAGTATATTTGTATATACAAGAAAAAACGCTTTTTTTTGCATCTGTGAAGAAAATATCAGATAGCCAATACTGCAAGTGTATGTATTTTGTTACCAATGCTTTGGCAAGGAAGGTGGAAAAATTGGCAACACAGTCATGGAAGAAAGTGAATCTTTCGCCAAGCCATGCCTATTTGTTGATGCTGGCAATCCAGGAGCCAGGCATCCAGCCTACCGTTTTAAGCCAAGAGCTGCATCTGCAGCCTTCTACTATAACGCGTTTGATAGAAAAGATGGAAGGGAAAAAATTGCTCATTCGCACTACCGACGGGAAAATGACAAATGTTTACCC
>DATMMJ010000389.1:0-2389 GCA_035569795.1 Puia sp.
CTTCATCAAATTTCTCATCCACAAAATCACTTAATACAAATGCAATACTTTTCTGGCGGATGGAATTGTTGAAGAATCGAATGGCTTCAGAAAGGTTTGTACCTTTTCGCTTAGGCGAAGAGGTCAGCAATTCACGCACAATGTACAAAGCGTGCTCACGCCCTTTTTTTGGAGGGATATAGCGCTCTACTTTATCGCTAAAAAAAATCACGCCCACCTTATCATTATTATTAACAGCTGAAAACGTAAGCACAGCACATATTTCCGTGATGATGGCTTTTTTGCTCGCATATACCGTCCCGAACAAGGAACTGGCGCTTACATCAACAAGTAATATAACCGTAAGCTCACGCTCTTCTTCAAACAATTTGCTGAAAGGATGACCAAAGCGTGCCGATACATTCCAATCAATAAAGCGCACATCGTCTCCGGCTGCATATTCACGCACTTCGCGAAAACTCATACCACGGCCTTTAAAAGCACTGTGGTACTGGCCAGTAAATATATGGCGCGTAAGCCTTTTGCTTTTGATTTCCAGCTCGCGGACTTTTTTTAGTATTTCAGGTGTTGTGAGCACTAGTTTACAATTTACGATCTAAAGTTTGCAGTGCTGCAGTTTCGACATTTCTGATAATTATTAGCATACTACATTTCAAAATCAAAACTTCAGCCATTTATTATTTTAGTTGTGCACAATGAATGAAACAATTATACTCTGTTTTAATGCGATACTCGACATTTTAGGGTACCTGTATTGCTCTCAGCACATCGTCAATCACCTGTTCTGCCTTTACATTCTCCGCCTCTGCTTCATAGGTTAACCCAATGCGGTGGCGCAAAACATCTTTTGAAATGGCACGAACATCCTCAGGTATCACATAACCGCGCTTATTCAGGAATGCATTTGCCTTTGCAGCCAACGCGAGGTTGATACTTGCACGTGGGGAGCCTCCGTAAGCAATTAATGGTTTTAATTTTTCAAGCTTGTATTTTTCCGGGGTTCGCGTTGCAAATACAATGTCTAGAATATAATGCTCCACCTTTTCGTCCATATAGATCTGCTTTGTTAAATCCCGTGCCTGCAAGATTTCCTGGATTGAAACGACCTGACCTACCTGCGGAAAAGCCCCGCCCTGCACGTTTTGACGTATGATTAGCTGCTCTTCCGATTTGGTAGGGTAATCAACAATCACTTTCATGATGAACCTGTCTTGCTGCGCTTCGGGCAATGGGTAAGTGCCCTCCTGTTCTAATGGATTTTGTGTTGCAAGTACTAAAAAAGGTTCATCCAATTTGTAGCTTGAATCGCCGATTGTTACCTGGCGTTCCTGCATGGCCTCCAGCAAAGCGCTCTGCACCTTGGCAGGCGCACGGTTTATTTCATCCGCCAAAATAAAGTTGGAGAAGATGGGGCCTTTGCGCACAACAAATTCGTGGCGTTGCTGGTTATAGATCATGGTACCAATAACATCTGCAGGTAGCAGATCCGGCGTGAACTGGATGCGGCTAAAATTCGCCCGGATGGCCTGGGCCAATGATTTAATAGATAATGTTTTTGCAAGACCAGGCACACCTTCAAGCAGCACGTGGCCGTTGCTTAACAGGCCGATGAGCAACCGGTCGAGCATATAATGCTGGCCGATAATAACGCGGCCGATCTCATCGCGCAGTCGGTCAATAAAAACTCCCTGATATTGTATCTTTTCATTGAGTTGCCTTATGTCATCAGCAGTGTAAACCATAATGTTATATTAATGTTGCAAAATACGAATTCACTTAGCAAGTTGCTTGCCAACTTGGTGAATAGTTTGCAAATTATAGCCTTAAATGCAATTGACTGTTAAATCATAAATAAATCTCCAAGTGATCAATCCCTGAAGTTAAGCCTGAGCGTAACCATGGCGCTGGTGTCAAAAAGAATACGTAGCGATAGGCAGCCAGAGTAACATCAGGCATTATACGATGGCCTGGCTTAGGGCAAAACCATTGCGTAGAAATTTCAAAACATGTCTCAAAGCTAAAATGGGTGTAGTTTTCAAATTACTCCCAGTGATCCAGAGGATGCATCAAGAAAAATGGATAAAACGAGATTAAAAATAACTTTCCAACTCTGATTATATCCGCCAATTAATTATTGATTAGCTTAAATATCTGCCTACAATCGGTACTCTTCTGCCTACTCCAAATGCTTTGCAGCTCACGCGGATAATTGGGCAAAACTGGTTTCTTTTGTATTCATTGGTGTTCACAAGCTTCAATACTTTTTTTACCAATTTCTCGTCAATCCCCATTGCAATAATTTCCTTTGGACCCTGCCTTTTTTCAATGTATTGATACAGCACTTTGTCAAGCACGGCATATTCTGGCAGGCTGTCACTATCTTTGTGAT
>DATMMJ010000390.1:0-3482 GCA_035569795.1 Puia sp.
GCACTGTGGAGTGTGTTCTCCCTATCATTTACGCTATGATCAGGCGTGTACAAATTGATCTCGCAAGTGCTTAAAATATCCTGCAGCTTATAAATGTTCTCTTCATCCCATCCTTTTGCTTTTAGGCGAACCGAAATATTAAATTTGTTTAGTTCGCTTGCAGGCAAATTAAATTTTTGAGACATCACTTCCCATAAAGCCCTGTTCAATTCTGCATAAAACTTACGGTGGTCTGCATTTTCCAGCATCCGCTTTGCCCTGAGCAATGGATCTACTGCTTCTGCTCCCGCCGAAACAGGAACTGTGATTTCTCTTTTCTTTTGTTCCTGAGCTAGCGCTTCGGCTCTCAGGAGATTTTCTTTTTTCAGCGAACGTACATTATGCCTCCAAAGAAAAGTAGCCACACAAAAAAGAATCAGGGCCGCAAAAATCCATTCTGCATGTAACACAAAAAAATCTTTCAGATCTCTGACTATAGTGCTTGTTGAGTTAGAAGCTAAAATATTCTTAAACAAAGAAGGAGATTGTTTTTTAGCCGCCGATACATTAAACTCTATCGGTTGGCCCTGCAATCTTTTGTAAGAACTACTCACCGGATCGAAATATGAAAATTGGACCGCAGGTATTGTATAGTTGCCAGAAGTTTTTGGTGTGAAGACGTATGCAAAAGTTTTGGAGCCCTTCATTGGCTCGACTGTTTTATCGATATCTTCTTTTGCTGTTGTATTATATACATTTACGCCAGAGGGCCACTGGACCTGCGGTGCATCTACGACAGGAAGGTTGCCGCTTCCATGAATGGTCACTGTTAATGTCGCTGCATCCTGGGCAGCAATATTTTTATTCTGCATGGATGCGTCCATGCTGAAATGCCCTACAGCTCCATTATAGTCAGCGGGCTTGTTTGTTTCGGGTAAAGGTTTCACCGTAATGGTAAGCGGCTTGCTTGTTAAGGTGATATGCTGTTGTACATCATCACCCGTTTCGCCCTCAGAAAGCTGATCTATGAGGCTTTGCAAAATGCTCGTGCCTCTCGGATGTTTTTCAAGCTTTAAGAAATGGACGGTATTGTCCACCTCAACCTGACTCAATTCAACCGGCCCGGCCTGCAGTGGTATCAGTTGGGCTTTGCGGATGGTATGCACGGTGAAGGGTTTGCCATGTACATTTTCTACGGAGGCCGCATCTGAGTTCGGGTCCATCATATCATATACGCTGAAACCATTCAGAGATGGCTGTTTTGTAACCCTTGATTCTGAATGCAACCTGGAATATAGTTTGTACGCAACGACAATCGGCTCCCCCACATAACAACTGTTTCTGTCAACCTGAACTTTGACAAATAAATTCTTCCGTGTTTTCTCAATAATATTTTCACCAGGCCTTAATACATATTCTTTATCTTCCATTGCCGGGTCCCGGGGCATGATGGAAGGCTGCACGACCGGGCTCATACTGCCAGTGCTGCCCGTACTATTGGTGGTCACTTCAACCCAAACGGCATTGGAATGCATGAGCTTGCCATCCACTTCGGCCGTCGCCCCCTGTATGGAGAACTTGCCTGTTTTAACCGGCTGCAAAATAAAAGAAACCCCCTTGTACTGAGACATGTTACCATTCACGACGCTCATGCCGCTGGATTGCATAGGACCTTCGACAATATGAAAATCGGGGAAAGACGGAGGGGTGAGATGCTCAATCTGTTTGGCATTCTCAACCACAAACTCCACCTGCACGTAATCACTCCTGCCGATTTCTTTGCTGCTTGTTATGGTCGTAAATTTCACCTGCGCCAGCACAGATGTGGCGAAGAAAAGAAAAAACAAAAGAGAAGCTAAGCGGCAACGTAAAATTCTAGCTATCACAACAGGATTTAATTGTTCAAAATGCGTATCATTCCTCTCTAACTCATGCATGCAAATATAAAAAACGAAGGCTACCGAAGTTCACTTTCCCAGGGTTAAAACCCAGTTAAGGTTTTTTGAGCCCCCCTGCAAAGCCATTTACAGGAGCTGGCTTTACAAATCCCCCAGCTGCGGACGCAAAACAATGTCCTCAACCGTTGCCTGAGGGGACAATTGAGCAGCGGCAAAAATCATTTCCGCAACATCACGGGCCTCCATAATCCGCTTTTCATCGACTCCACTGCCAATCCATGAATCAGTAAATGCGGCACCCGGATACACGGCCGTTACCTTTATAAAGTATTGCTTCATTTCTTCCCGTAAATTTTTTGAGAAACCTGCCAGTGCAAATTTGCTTATGCTGTAAGATCCGCCATTTGGATATGCTTTTAAAGAAGCGATGGAGCACATATTAAATATATGCCCCCTTGAGCCTGAGCTTAGGTCCTGACGCATCATTTTGGGCAGCAATGTTTTAGTTAGGTGATAGGCACTATACAAATTCGTTTCTATCATTTTTTCCAGCGTACTGTCTTGCTCCTCATAGATATTTCCACCAACGAAGGCCCCCGCATTATTAACAAGTATATCCACTGAGATCCCTAAACTCAATATCCACTCCCCCAATCGTTTGGCCTGCTCTTTTACGCTCAGGTCAAACGGTTTTGCTTTGATATTGGCGTTTGGATATTTTGTTTGCAATTCTTCCATCGCTTGGTATAATGCAGTATCACTGCGCGAACTGAGATAAATTTGATATCCGTTAGCGGAGAATTTTTCTGCTATGGCTTTCCCAAACCCGCGGGATGCGCCGGTGATGATGATGTTTTTGGACGTTACTGCTCTTTCAAAATGAGGAGATTCCATGATTAAATCATTTGTTGTGTAAATTGCAACTTCTACATGAATAAAAAAATAGACTCTATTTCAGCAGACCCTGGCAAATACAAGCACCTTTTTTTTGACCTTGACCATACACTGTGGGATTTTGAAGCCAATAGCAAACTCACGTTGCAAGAACTCTACGACACCCTGGAACTGCAATCAAAAGGCATTGACGATTTTGATCTGTTCCAAAAAAATTATTTGGTGCATAATGACACGCTATGGGAGCGTTACCGCAACGGCTCTATTAAAGTGGATGAACTCAGGTGGAAAAGAATGGCCCTTACGCTGCTTGATTTTAAAATAGGGGACGAAATGCTGGCAAAAGAAATGGCGATCAAATTCCTGGAACTACTGCCAACAAGAAAACTATTATTTCCTTATGCTGTTGAAATATTGCAGTATTTGTCCCGGAAAAATTATCAACTGCATCTCATCACCAATGGGTTTGAAAATGTACAGCACAGCAAGTTAAAGAACTCCGGCATTGAGAAATATTTTACTGCAGTGGTTACATCGGAAAGCTCGGGCAGTTTAAAGCCACATAAAGAAATATTTGATTATGCTTTAACAAAGACAGGTGCCCAAAAAACCCAGAGCATTATGATTGGCGATAGCATTGAAGTGGATATACAAGGTGCAATGAATGCGGGTATTGACCAGGTGTATGTAAACCATCTTAATCAATCGACG
>DATMMJ010000391.1:0-5021 GCA_035569795.1 Puia sp.
TTAGCAAGGTCGCGGATTATCTGAGAATATTTGTTTAGGTCACCATCCTGCTGGTTGGTAAAATCACTCTTTTCGCCAATTGTAGAAGGGGTACACAGGATTACGCGAATTTTTTTTGCCTGTAGTTTATTTATGATAGCAATGTAGAACTTTTCGAATTTGTCGGCATCGGTGCCTGTTCCGAATGTCGATTTATGCCAGACATCATTCACACCAACCCATATGACTACCACGTCAGGATTCTTTGCAAGTACGTCATCATCCATACGCAGGTACAGATCGTAGACTTTGTTGCCGCCAATCCCAGCACCTGTCAGCTGATATTGACTCGCGATACCTTTTGCTTGTAAGGCTTCCCCGATTTTGGTGATATAACCGCCCGGTTGAACGCCAGCCTGTGTTATCGAGTCACCAAAGAAAACAATATGCGTTGTCTTTTGCATCAGCATAGCGGTTGTCGCGAGGAACAATCCAAATGATAATCCGAGGCGCAAAGTAAATCTCATAAAGCTCAATTTATTTTCAAATCTACAATTTGGATAGAATAAAATGCATTACCGCGCACAAAATAAGTGACCCAATAAAGCCAATAATGAAAATGGGATCTGAGCCCGCTTCATTTGGAGCGGGTTGGGCGAGGTCATTTCTTCCATTTTCTCAACTGCTGCAGTAAGGCCCTTAAGTCTTTTGGCAACGGCGCTTCAAAATGATGCATATTGCCATTTGGACCTTTAAAATGCAACTGGCTGGAATGAAGCGCAAGTCTGTTAAGTATAGGCCTTTCTAATTCTTCTGATTTGGAGAGCTTGAATTTTTTTTTGATCCTGGACAAAAGCACCGGTTCGCCGTTACCATAAATGTTGTCGCAAACAATAGGATGCACGATGTGCTGCATATGCACGCGTATCTGATGCGTTCGCCCGCTTTGTATCCGAAACCGGACGAAAGAATATTGACCGAATTCTTCCAGCACTTCATACTCTGTTATTGATTGTTTCCCTCTTTGATGTATGATCATTACACCGGCTCTGTGCGAGTTTTCTGCAATCGGCGCCTCAATACTGGCCTTTTTCTCGGGAAGGGTTCCGCTGACAACGCCTGAATAGATTTTTTCTATTGTTCTATTTTCAAACAGTTGTGAAAGATACTTATGCATCGTTTCATCTTTGGCAAACAGGATCAGACCGCTGGTGTCCCTGTCAAGACGATGCACAGTAAATATCTGCCCGTATTTTTCGTTCAATAAATTTTTAAGAGAAATTTCCTTTCCTTCACGGTCGGGGATGCTTAATAATCCGGCAGGCTTATTAATAACGACAAAAGCTTCGTTCTCAAAAATAATTTCCAGCGAATTTTTATGCACGGCGAAAAATTATTTGATAGACGAATTGAGGTATTTCAAAACGCGGACTTCTTTTTCCTGCAGCAAACGCCATTTGCCACGCTGCACATTTTTTTTTGTAAGCCCTGCATACATCACCCGGTCAAGCCCTTTTACGTCATAACCCAGCTGTTCAAAAATGCGGCGCACAATGCGGTTGCGGCCACTGTGAATTTCAATCCCAATTTGTGTTTTGTCTTTTGCATCTGCATATGCAACCGCATCTACATTTGCCACGCCATCGTCTAACACAATGCCTGCTGCAATGTCGTCCAGATCATTCTTAGAAAGGGATTTATCTAACACAACATGATATATTTTTTTGATCTCATGTTTTGGATGAGCGAGTTTTTGTGCGAGGTCGCCATCATTTGTAAGCAGCAATACTCCTGATGTATTCCTGTCCAGCCTCCCTACAGGATATACCCTTTCCTGGGTTGCATGTTTTATCAAATCAAGCACAGTTCTTCGCCCGAGCGGATCATCTGTTGTGGTTATATAATCTTTTGGCTTATTAAGAAGTATGTATACAAAATTTTTTGAAATAGTAATTTTTTTACCGCTCACTTTCACCAAGTCACTGGCAGAAACCTTGGTGCCAGGTTCGCTGACCACACTGCCATTTACCGAAACTTTTCCCTGTTTTATCAACTCAGCAGCATCCCTTCGTGAGCAGACTCCGGAGTGGGAGAGGTACTTATTCAAGGGGATTAGACTAGAGGGTTGTGGAGAAAAGTCCTCGGACCTGCCAGGAGATCTTAATACCAGATTTGCAGCGACGTCTGGCTTCCGTCCCCCGACTGCTGACCCCGGGCTACCCGACTTTAGCTCCCGGCCCTTTCTTTTTTCTTCAAAATGTCTTTCAATGGATTCCCGGCGTGCCTTTTTCTCTGCTTTTTTCTCCTGTTTGATTTGTTCTTTAACTGCGCTGTTACTTCTCTTGTTAAAAAACTTGTTGAAGTTGTCTGTTTTTCGTTTCATAAAAATGATTGCTGTTTTACAACAGTACAATAGCAAAGGTATTCAATAAAAAAGGCAAAAACCGTTTTTATGCAGTTCTTGCCCGATTGATAGGTAACCGTAACCGTGAATTTATTTATTTTGCGCCCAGTCTACGAGTATGCATATTTTCAAATTCTGTAATTTGTCCTGGCGTAAGTACGGATTTGATAGCATCTTTATGTTTAGAGAAAAGCGCTTGTATTTGCTCGGTTTTCTGGTCTCTATTGAGTAGGTCATTTTCCCTTATGGTTTGCACCTGGGAGTGTAGATTTTGTTGCTGCGATTTAATTGCTGCGACTTGGCTATCACTGAGTTGCAGATGAATCTTCATTCTTTCCAGATGAGCTGCTGCCCTCACCTGTACATTTTCCTGTCTGGTTTTTTTAAACTCCGCAATTTCATTTTTTTGTTCCGGACTCAAAAGGGCTTGGAGTTTTGACCTCCGGTCCCTTTGCAGAGCCTGCAACTGCACTTTATATTCACCTAAAGTAAGATCATCTTTTGAGTAAAGCGCAGATGATTTCCTGCCAAAATCCAAATTAATGGTCCGCATCTGTTTGATTTGATCCGGTGTTAAATGGAGGGCACGCACATTTCTGGCAAACCCGTTCATCCGTCCGTAGTCATAGTTCCTACCAGAAGCCTCGCCCCAGTACATGCCGCCATGACGAAAATTTCTTTTATGCAGACTGTCATGACCATCCCGACTGGTCCAATTACGATAGCCGCGATGTCGATAGGTGGAATCTTTAGAGTAATTATTGTTTTGTATTGATTGCCCGCTAGCCGCCCATCCAAAAAAGAGGATCGCCAGGATTGAAAGAATTTTTTGCATACGTCTTAAAATTTAACTTTTCTAAGACTGCAATTGTGCTGCGATGTTTAATCTCCATTTTCTACATCTGCCTATAAAAGGGGGCAGTTGACCGAAATGTATGTTAAAGCCAGGCTTTAAACAATGCTCGGGCGTTAGTTTTTATTAGCCAACTGGCCGCAGGCCGCGTCTATATCTTTGCCACGGCTTTTTCTCAAGCGTGCATTCACTTTGTTTTTTTCCAGATGTTTCATGAAAATATTCACCGTCTCTTCATCGGGCTTTTGGAATTTCGCGGCATCAATGGGGTTGTATTCAATAATATTTACCAAGTCTGCGGGTACCTGGCGATACACTTTTATCAGCTCGTCGGCGTCTTTCAAGGAGTCGTTGAAATCTTTGAAAAGTATATACTCAAACGTTATTTCGTTGCCCGTTTGTTTATAGAAGTAGTTTAGTGCATCTACCAGTGATTTGATATTATTGGTATCATTGATTGGCATGATCTCGTGTCGCTTCTGATCATTTGCTGCGTGAAGCGATAGTGCAAGTTTGAATTTTACTTTGTCATCACCCAATTGCCGGATCATTTTTGCAACACCTGCTGTTGAAACGGTGATACGCCTCGGACTCATGGCTAATCCATCGGGCGAGGAAATTTTTTCAATGGCCCTTAGTACATTTTTATAGTTTAGCAAAGGCTCTCCCATGCCCATGAACACGATGTTGGAAAGCTTTTTTTCATGCACAGTTTCCGATTGCTGATTGAGCAGAACAACCTGGTCATATATCTCGTCAAAATTAAGATTGCGCTTTTTGTCCATATAACCCGTTGCGCAAAATTTGCAGCTCAATGAACAACCAATTTGCGAGGAAACACAGGCTGTTTTTGTTTCCCCGGTTGGGATCAGGACACCTTCCACCAGGTGCCCGTCAAAAGTCTTGAAACGGCTCTTTATAGTACCATCGGCGCTGAATTGTGTTGCGTCAACCGTTAGAGCAGGTAAAGTGAAATCTGCCGATAGTTGACTTCTTAACTCCTTACTTAAGTTGGTCATTGCCTCAAAGCTGTGCGCATGTTTCAGCCAAAGCCATTCCCACACTTGTTTTACACGGAATTTTTTCTCACCAATTTGCTCAAAAAAAGCTTCAATGTCTGATTGGCTCAGGTGCCTGATATTTTTTTTCTCTGTTTTCATGACAAGAACAAAGATAGCTATATAAAGCGTGACCAGGTTTTGGATTGATTTACAGGATTGGCGGAGTTTAATTGTTTTCCTGGTTAAGAAAGAAATCAAGCAGTTTTTCTGTTGAGACACTTTCCTGATTACCTTTTTTCAAATTTTTTATAGTGCATGTTCCTTCTGCTAGCTCTTTAGAGCCGATAATAACGGCAAAGGGGATATTTTTCTTTTCGGCGTATTTGAATTGCTTTTCAAATTTTGCCTGCTCATGATATAATTCGCATGCGAGATTTTTGTTTCTCAATTGATGCATTAATTGGAATGCTGTTTTGCACTCCTCGTCACCCAGATTAAAAAACAACACTTTTGTGCCGACATGAATTTGTTCAGGGAATAATTTCAATTCTTCCATCACATCATAAATCCTGTCCACGCCAAAAGAGATTCCAACTCCCGGAATATTGGGTACGCCGAACATACCAGTGAGGTCATCATAACGGCCGCCCCCTCCGATGCTACCTATTTGAATATTTGTCGGCTTTACTTCTATTATTGTTCCTGTATAGTAATTGAGCCCCCGGGCAAGCGTTAAATCAATTTTAATGTTAGAATTTGGATTAATTATTTTAAAACTTTGATA
>DATMMJ010000392.1:0-2892 GCA_035569795.1 Puia sp.
AAGAAGCAACCAACCAGATAGGAGACCTGCGAATCATAGTCTAAGGGTCTTTACTTGTGAATTTGCGGAGGATATGTATTAAACCGTGCGTGAGCCAAAAAAAATAAAACGCTACAGCCCCGTGTGCTGGGGTAGCGGCTATTTAACATAATATTAATTATAGGACTTTTTATTGCTATGGAATGATTTTTAACTGTAGCAAACAATATGTGGTATTAACTATTAGCCATTTTTCTAGAAACAATAACTTGTCCACATTATCGTTTTGGGTTACCAAATCATAGATTTGATTTGTACCCTATTACAAACATAGTCATCTCACAATGAAAATAAAGTGCTTCAAGATCATCCTTAAAACAAAAGATGAGGATAAAGTTTTCTCCTTCAGAGCAAAAAGACTCCCTGACGTTGATGAAGAACTAATCGTGTTTTACGACGGCGCCAATCGTTTTGTAAAAGTGATTGAGGTGAGCTCACGTCCTTTCCCCCAAGTGCAGGCATTGGAAATCGAGGCAATCTGATCCTTAACATTCTTTACTTCATAATAATCCATTAGTTTTTCATTTCAGGCTCAAAAAAACTATTTTTGTTTTTTTAATATTAGAACCTTACCTAATAAAACCCTGGGAAATGTCTGCGAACTCTGCAAAAATCAGCAAATTTCAAATTAATTTTCTGAAATTTCTGAATGAAAAAACCATAGAGGAAGTACATATTTATTATCACATAATGAATTACTGGAGCAATGACCAGTCTGAGATATCGCTTCAGGAACTCAAAGAAGCTGTAACAGATCTTTGCAATGAAAAACTCATCTTGTCCAAAAACAATGCGCATCTTTCCATTGGGGTTTTGGGCATTCCTGAAGATGATCAAAAAAATAATGCTGTCTGCACGATACTTGACGCTGGCAGGATATATTTAAAGAGGGCCGAATTGAAGAGAAACGTAAAATTTACTTTTATTGTGCTTTTGGTAATCGCAGCGTTTTATTCAACCTGGCATTATCGGATTTTTTCCTATTTTTTTCGATGAACATTTGTGTTGGCTTGCACTAAGAAATCATTCTCCTTTCCATGAAAAAAAGGATCTCTTTTTAATTTCTTAATAAAGAGATGCACTGTTATTTTGACCTGGTTTTCACTTATTTTCACTTCATAAATGAATTGTTTTGAAATTTAAGCTACCTGCTTCTTTTTGGTTTCGCTCCGTTTTCTTTACCTTATTGAACCGCTTTTCCTTGATCATTTTTGGCGTTGTAGGCTATATACTGCTGGCAAAAAAAGTGTTTCCAGGGCCGGCTGAAATGGGCATCTGGTCTTTGTTCCTGGGCATAGTCTCCATTGTTGAAACAATAAAGCAGGGTCTGCTCCGTAACCCCATGATCAAATTTTTAAGCGAACCGGAATATCTTGATCAATCCAATAAGGTTCAATCCTCTTCATTATTCACGAACATTGTTTTCTCACTAATAATTATTTTGTTGATTGTTTTATTTGGCAAGCTTTTCAGTGGTTTGCTGCATACTCCCGAACTGTACCCTATGTGCCTATGGGGTATTCTGATCATTGCCCTACTGATCCCTTTCAATCACTGCGAAGTGTTACTCCAGGCTCATTTTAAGTTCCAAAAAATTTTTTTAGGTTATTTTTTAAGGCAGGGAGTATTTATTTTGGGCATCATAGTGATGCTGCTGTTTTTCAAAAGCAGCCTTTCGTTGATTGCGCTTGTGCAGCTTCAGATAGCAGCATTGCTTGTGGGGACCTCCGTGCTTGCTTTTTTCAGCCGGCCTTACTTCAAAAAAGGATTTAAAATTGATAAGCGGGTGATGCTGCGCATGTTCCACTTCGGTAAATACATTTTCGGCACGAATGTTTTTTCCACATTGGCAAGAACGTCAGACCAGTTTTTTGCTGCCAATTTTAACCTGGGCGAATACGTGGCTTATTACAATGTGGTTGGCAGGATCAATAATATGATGGATGTGCCTTCCCTAGCAGTTGCCGACGTGCTTTTCCCAAAGAACGTAGAAGCAATGGCTACCAATGAGACGGAAAAAGTCCGATACTATTTTGAAAGGATGGTTGGCAATATTCTTTCCATTATTTTGCCGCTAACCATTGGCATCTTACTGTTCCCTAGTCTATTGGTAAAATTTTTTGCGGGTAGCAAATATTTCCCAGCTATTCCCATCATGTACATTGTGATACCGTTTAGTTTCATAAAGCCTTTTTTCTATCAGTTTGGCGCCACTATGGATGCTATTGGCAAGCCCCACATTAATTTCTGGGTCAATCTATTTTCTCTTTCGACTAGCTTTCTTTTCATTTATTTAGGACTGAGCTACATTGGCAAGCTCGGCGCTGGATATGGCACTGTCGCCTCGAACATAGCCACAGTGATCATCATGTATATTATGCTCAAAAAAACTATTGGGATCCGCATAAGCGAGATTTTCGGGTATGTGCTGCAGGCGTATAAAAATATTTTCGGTATCAGCAAGAAATTTCTCGGCATCCCATGAACCTTGAAGAAGCAATCTTAAAGGAGCATTCAAAAAAGCAATGCAATAAAATTGTCAAATATATTGGCGACAATAAAGACCGCTTCGCGGAATTGATGAAAGCATTTTTTGAAGGAAATTACAGAGTTACGCAGAGAGCTGCGTGGCCAATGAGCTACTGTGTTAGGAACCATCCACAATTAATAAAACCATACTTCAAAAAGCTGCTGGATAATCTGCAAAAAAAAGACTTGCACGATGCAGTGGCGAGGAACACTGTAAGGCTCTTGCAGGATGTGGAGATACCTGAGAAATACCATGGTAAAGTAATGGGGATATGTTTTGATTTTATCCAATCAAACGAAATAGCGGTTGCCATTAAGGCATTT
>DATMMJ010000393.1:0-2823 GCA_035569795.1 Puia sp.
CCCTGATCATCAAGCAGCCTGCCGCCAGGGATGCGTGACGACCGTGAAACAGATTTGATATTTGAATTTTGTAACAAGTCTGTACGGAAACTTTCATAAGGCTTGCTGAGGGTGGAGTTGAAAGGCATTGTTACGACCTGTTCCTTGTTGATGCCGAGCGATGCATTCTGTACAAAACGCAATTGCTGAAAAACGATGATGGTAGCAATGATCAGAACTATGGAAATGGAGAACTGCGCTACTACCAATACTTTGCGCATAGATATATTTCTTCCAGCCACTTGAAACAAACCCTTTAGCGTATTTATGGGCTGAAATGAGGACATAAAAACTGCCGGATAAAGACCGGATAATATTCCTACCACAAACGGAAAAAATAAAACAGATAGCAAAATTTTCCAGGCCAGTAAAATATTTATGGATAAATGCAGGCCACTAAAAGAATTTATCCATGGCAAAATAAAATAAGTAAGTATCATTGCCAGTATGGCTGCCGCCCAAGTAATGATAACCGATTCGCTGAGGAACTGCCAAATCAATGATCTTTTTCTTGCACCTATCACTTTTCTGATCCCGATTTCTTTTGCACGAAGTACTGACCTTGCAGTCGAGAGGTTCATATAATTAATGCTGGCAATGATCAAAATCACTAGAGCAATCACAGTAAAAACATACACCCGATTAATATCCCCGGGGTCTTCCGCTTCATAATCTGTATGAGAATACAGGTGAATGTCTGCCAATCGCTGCAAGCCGAGGCTTGTTGCTTTAGAAGGCGTCATACCACTACCCTTGTATACACCCTGCATATATTTTTCTATAAAGGCGGGAAATTGCTTTTTCAAATTTTCAACCGGGTACCTTTTTGACATTAACAAGTAAGTGAAGAAGGAATTATTCCCAAAATCATGATGCAAGTTGTAATCGCCATACACTACACTGTCTTTAAGCGTGCTGAATGAAAGTAGCATAGCCGGATGTATATGCGCATCCTCAGGAAATGATTTATAAATGCCTGTAACTTTAAAATTAAACTGGTTATTGTAGCGCAGCGTCTTGTTCATCGGGTCTTCATTGCCAAAATATTTTTTTGCCATTTCTTCTGTTAGCATGATGCTGTATGGTTCTTGCAAAGCTTTGTGGGGATCGCCATCCACGGTTTGCACGGTAAATACATCAAAAAAATTTCCTTCTGCCCAAAAGCAGTTCCTTTCATTGAACAGTTTCTCCCGATATCGCAAAGGTGTCAGTCCGTCCGGATACAATCTGGTGACTTGTTTGATATCCGGGAAGTCGTTTTGAAGCAAGGGGCCGAATGGGGGCGCCACCGTGCTTAGGTTTAAACTGATTCCCCCATCTGTATTATAGAATGTCCGGGTGACGCGGTAAATATCACTTGCATTTTTATTATACCTGTCATAGCTCAACTCATGCAGAACATAAGTCGTAATCAACAAACAGCAGGTTAAACCAACTGTCAAACCAAACAAATTGATAAAGGAAATTAATCTATGCTTCATCAGGTTTCTGAAAGCGATTTTGAAATAATTTTTTATCATGGCGATTTATTTACGAATTACGAAAAGTTTCGAGCGTCGAGCCCTGAGCTAAGGGAAATGGTCCCAGGGTATTTTCCTATTGAGTCATTTTTCTAATTTGCAAATTCCCAAATTATTCCGTTCTCAAACATTTCACTGGATTTGCAATTGCTGCTTTTATTGTCTGGAAGCTGATGGTAATTAATGCAATCAATATTGCCGTTGCTCCGGCAATTAAAAATACCCACCAGTTTATTACAATTCTATATTCATAATTCTGCAGCCAATTATGCATTGTCCACCAAGCCACAGGAAAAGCAAGAATACAAGAGAAACAAACCAGTTGAAGAAAATCTTTTGACAACAAGCTTGCAAGCCCGGTTACGCTTGCCCCAAGCACTTTGCGTATGCCAATTTCTTTTGTTCTTTGTTCGGCTGTGTATGCAGCAAGACCAAACAAACCCAAACATGAAATAAGGATGGCCAATGCGGCAAATACACTTGATATTTTGCTAGTGAGGGTTTCGTTCTGAAACATTTTATTAAACTGCTCATCAACAAAATTATATTCCAGCGGATAAGCCGGATTATCTTTCTTCATTACTTCTTCTATTTTTGCTAAAACCTGCTCTACATTACTTTGCCCTTGGGTGCGCACGTAAATGAAATTTTGGTATTCAGGGGGCTTGCAAAAAATGATTAATGGGCTTGCCAATCCCCCGTAAATATTTCCATAAATATAATCCTTCACCACACCAATCACCGTCATGTTTGTGAAAACACCGTCGGGATTACCTCGTGGATTTTGAATAATTTTTCCAACTGCGCTTTCTTTCCCCATCATTCTTTCCATTGTCTCATTGATGACTACATTTGAATTTTCCGATGAAACATTGTTGCTGAAATCTCTTCCCTCAACAATTTGCATTCCTGAAGTCGCGATAAATTCCGGTGTTACATTTCTGTGTGCGATAGATATTTGATTATCGGGCGATTTTCCCTGCCACTTAAATCCATTGTCAGTATCACCTCCATAAAGAGTAGTATGGTCGGTCATCGCAGTATTTTTTATTAAACCAGTATGCAGCATATCTTCTTTTACTAATGGAAAAATTTTCGAAATATCATGCTGCGGATTTATTTCAATTAGATTGTCTTTGTTAAAACCAAGGTTCCTGTTTTTCACATGTTGTATCTGCATGTACACGACTATGGTGCTGATAATAAATACAACGGAAACAGTGAACTGAACGACCACCAATCCTTTTCTTATTAATGCGGCGCT
>DATMMJ010000394.1:0-4128 GCA_035569795.1 Puia sp.
GCAGTCGAAAATCAACAGTCTGTGTGCCGTCAGCATTTTTTAAAAGCTTGCCTTCGCTAAAAAACAAGTCTGCAATCTGTGATGACCCGGGCGCGGTGTTGATAGCATATGAAATATGATTATCAGCAGAAGGGTTTATTATCTTCACGGGCGTGCTGTCAAAAGCATTGAATTTTTTCAACTCAATTTCTTTGGGCTGTGCACCTTTGTTGGTAAACACAATTTTCATGACTTCATTTTCGACAGTAAGCAATTGTTCTGTTCCCTGAACGGCTCTGTTAAACCCAGCCGTATCAGTAACAACAACAGATTTGACTTTTACAGTATCTTTCAACCTGGCTAATGAATCTTGGTGCGCTCTAACCATTGCCACAGAATCGTCAAACAGTCTTTTTTGCTTCTGGAAATCCTGGCTGTTTTTTGAAGAAATGAATAGATACAAAAACAGCAAAATGCCTAACAACACAAAACCAATCACTGTATTACGGTCCATGCCCATTATAGTATAATTTTAAGGAGGTGCAAAGATAGGAGTTCATAGTGGATAGTTCAGGGTTAAGAGCAAAAAGCCCACCTTTGCCCATCGATTATTAACTCTGAGCCCAACAACGTTGTACTTAAATCATTTCGCTTTGCAAAACAGGGTTTTTTATTGCATTTCTTGTTTCGGCGAACTCTTTAGATGCTTTAATGAAATGGACAAAGACGGGTTGGGGCTTTTCCACAGTACTTTTTAATTCCGGGTGGTATTGTACACCAATAAAAAAGGGATGGTTTTGTAATTCAACGATCTCTACCAACCCACTCTCAGGATTTTTGCCGCTTGCGATCATGCCAGCATTTTCAAATTGCTTCTGATAAGCATTGTTGAACTCCCAGCGATGCCTGTGCCGCTCGGTTATATAACCCGAATTATAGATTTTATGAGCAAGTGAGTTTTCTTTTATCTCGCATGGGTAAGCTCCTAAGCGCATGGTGCCGCCCTTTGCAGTAACTTTTTTCTGTTCTTCCATCAAATCTATTACCGCGTCATTGGTATCAGGGTTCATTTCTGTGGAATGCGCGTCACTCATACCCAACACATTTCTGGCAAATTCAATTACTGCCATTTGCATGCCCAGGCATATACCAAAGAAAGGGAGCTTATGTTCCCGCGCATATTTAACAGCAACAATTTTACCCTCGACTCCACGATGACCAAAGCCAGGGGCTACAAGCAAACCATCAAGGTTGCCTAGCTTTTCATTTACATTGTCTTCGGTAATAAATTCACTATGCACGTTCACTATTTGCACTTTGCATTCATTCATGGCACCAGCATGTACAAATGCTTCTAAGATAGACTTATAAGCATCTTGTAATTCTATATATTTCCCTATCAGACCAATGGTAACCTTGCTTTTAGGGTACTTCAATTTATCTAAAAATTCTTTCCACTTCGTAAGCTCGGGTTCATGATAATTAGTGATGTTCATTTTCTTCAAACAAATCACATCCAGTTTTTCGCGCATCATTGTCAAGGGCACTTCGTAAATGGTTGATGCATCAGCCGCCTCAATAACAGCTTCTAATTTTACATTGCAGAACAAAGCAATCTTACGTCGTATTTCCGGTGAAAGCGATTCTTCGGTGCGGCAGACTATCACATCGGGGTGAACGCCTTCCTGACTGAGCAATTTTACGCTATGCTGGGTAGGCTTAGTTTTGAGCTCTTTTGCAGCTCGCAAATAAGGTATCAGGGTAAGATGAATGACCACACAATCTTCTTCCGGCATTTCCCACTGCAACTGGCGCACTGCCTCAATAAAAGGAAGAGATTCAATGTCGCCCACTGTTCCTCCTATTTCTGTAATAATAATGTCGAAATTATTGTCTTTGCCAAGTAAAAGCATCCTCCGTTTGATCTCATCGGTTATATGAGGGATCACCTGAACAGTTTTTCCAAGATAAGCTCCTTCTCTTTCTTTGTTGATAACAGTCTGATAAATTCTTCCCGTAGTAACATTGTTTGCTTGGGATGTGTAAATGCTCAAGAAACGCTCATAATGTCCAAGGTCGAGATCGGTTTCTGCGCCATCTTCAGTTACATAGCATTCCCCATGCTCATAAGGATTCAACGTACCGGGATCAACATTGATATATGGGTCAAATTTCTGAATAGTGACGCTCAGTCCGCGGGCCTGCAGCAATTTGGCTAAAGATGCTGCAATGATTCCCTTTCCCAATGAAGATGTTACGCCGCCAGTAACAAAAATATACTTGGACATAAAATTATTTTCTTAAGTTATAAAAAAATGAATCCTTTTAAAAATTTTGATACGGCAAAACAAAAACTCACCGTTGCTATACAAGCCAGCGATGATGAAATAGGAATATTTTTGTTGATAGACTTTGCCTTAATTCTAAACTGACCCGAGGAAAATAATCAGAATAAATAATCCCAGAAGGTCATGCAAAGTTATGGGAAATAATCATGCTGGGGAAATAGGTGGAAGAGATGTGGATAAAACTGTTTGTAGCACAAGCCATTATCAATCCCGTACTGGGTTTTACCTGCAAAAATGCGAAAAATAGCACTTTCGCCCGGTATTTTAGGGTGATCGAAGCCTACCATGCGTCTTTGGTTGGGTTCATCCGGGTCAGGCGTTGCGCATTGTTTTATTGTGGAATAGGAGAAAAGGTGTCGAATGGGTAAAAGTGTAGCGTTAGGAAATGCCGGATGGTTACTGTAATCCCGACCACGGGATAAGTCCACAGGCAGTAGATGTAATTTGCTGAGCGCATTAAAAAGAGCAACACGCTTATCACGAAAAGATGGAAGCAGGCCTTGCATTTGCAAGTCCTGGCAAATCTTCGGTTGCTAGAAAGCAAAAGATACTGTATACAAAAAAAATAATCGTTATGCTAAGGGAATGGGTGAGATAAATAGATGCCAAAATGATTTTTGTCTACTTGAGTTTGGCAATACTATAGATATGGACTAAACTCGTATTTGATTTCTGCAGGAAAACATCTGGTCCTGAAAGCTTTTCATTCTTATCTTCATGGCTTATTCGGAAGGCGTGGAGTAGTACAATTGCGGTTATTTCAATAGTCAAAACAATTACACTCAATCTCTTTCTCATCTGCAGTTCTTTTAGGGTATAGGTTCAAAAGCGTTGTTCTTGGTCTTACCGGTGATAAAAACGCATCGATTTGTATTTTATTATATTTGAAATACAATTTGTTATGCGATTTTTTGTTATTAACACCTCAACCAAATTGATGAAAAGAGAAATCTTCTTGCTCCAAATCTGCATTTGTTTTGCTGTATCCTCCCCAGCCCAATCGGATCGGTACATTGACGAGGATTACAATGTAAATAATTTCAGGACAATAAAGATCAGATCGCCATCTACCAAGCAGCATATCAAGCTCAGCAATATAATTTCCATTCTTGTTATAGATGCGAGGCCCGATACAACATCTTTAGGCTTTATGCAAAAACATGCGCTTAATCATGCATTTGTTGTTTTAAACAAAAGCCTCAAGCAGGAAATTGAAAAATTTGTACATGATTATCTTGGATTAACAGAAGATACTGCCTCACTAACCCTTGTGATGATACTAAAAAAAATCTGGCTTTCTGATGAAATAAGCAAGGACGAATCTAAACTAAATGAAAAAGTGGATGATGCAAAAGCTTCAGCCAGCGGAGCAATCGCTAAAATTGAATTCTATTTGAAATACCAAAGCGATTACTATCCTCTGTATCGTTACGATTCTGTAATCCTGGAACCCTATCTCATTGCAGACTTTGGTACTCAGTTCCTTGAAATAGCGCTCACAAGCTCGCTGGATAAATTGATCAAAATGGATAAAGCAGGGTTTGGATTGAATAAACGGAAGCTCTCCTGGGCAGACATAGATCAGTTTAATAATGAACGTTTTAATATAAGTATACTTAAGGACAGGGTCTTAATAAAAGGCGCCTACAGAACTTTTGAAGAATTTAAAACCAACAGCCCATCGGAGAAAATCTTTGAAATTGCAAAAGATAAGAAAAATGACATATTTTATATTAGGGATTCCTCAGGCAAAAACACAGTGACAAGAAATATCTGGGGTTATTGTGATGGGAAGAATGTT
>DATMMJ010000395.1:0-4190 GCA_035569795.1 Puia sp.
TTTCAGTAATCCTTATGGGTCAAGCGCCAATGGGTGGCATCAGATATTACCGGATCAAGAAATCTGCAAAATAATATTATTGCAAATTAAAGCACTTACCTCTGAAACCAATAAAGTATGTGCTCAAAGCCGCCCCCAAAAGGTGCGGCTTTTGAATTATCCCACCGATACCGCAATGCTTAATTATCCCGTTCGCGCATTCCTCCACCCCGCCTGAAATTATTGAACATTCCGGGCATCCTGTTTTGTTGAGTGCCTGGGAATTTATTCAGGTTCCAGGTGAACGTGAGCATGCCGTAACGAGTAAGTGTATTTGTTCTGCTGGCAGTGTATCCGTTTGCTGTGGAGGATTTGTTCACATAAGTATTTGAATTCAGCAAATCAAACATAGTCAGCCTGATTTCTCCGTTCTTTTTTTTGAATATAGATTTGGCAATGCTGGGGCTTAATAAGGGCACACTGGCATTATAGCCGGGCGTGCGGTTGTCGGTATAGATATAGGTAAATGTTGCAGCAATTAGCCAACCGCTATTGGTATAGGCTGTGAATTCTGCATTGAAACTTTCGGAAAAATAATTAAGATTTTGGCCGGATAATGAGTTCTTCAAAATATTATAAGTTGAAGCAGAACTGAAATTCATGTCAAAATTCTTCTTGATATTTGTGGTCCACGAAATGGTTTCTGATAAGGTAGTGTTCTTGGTATAAGCGTGCACATAGACCACGGGTGAATTAAAACCCGAAGTATCCTGAAGGTTCTGGCTCTGCGAATAATTCAGGTTTGTGCTAAAATTAAGATTGGACTTGGGTTTCTTCAATGCAAACCCGTAATTAAAATAACCTGATACATTGTACGTCCCATTTAGATTAATATAGGACGTTGTTTGACCGCCCTTCTGATTGGGAATTATCGCCGTTTGAATGTCATTTACGATCGTGCTCGCATTAAGGGTTGCAAAAAGTACATTTTGGGTACCAGGATCAAAAGAAGAGTACAGCATGCGTATACTGTGGGTGAACTGGGGTTTTAGATTAGGGTTCCCAACCAAAAAGTTAACGGAATCCGAGGTAGTCGTAAGCGGTTGCAGTTGGGAAGCAGAGGGAGTACCCGTTCTTCCCTGATAAAAAAACTGGAGGCGCTGTGTTTTTGAAAAGGAATACCTGAAATTGACGGCAGGAGTAAAATTTACATAACTGTGTGATACGACAATGCCTTTGGTTGTATTGTTGCTGTTAAAATCAGTGAACTGAACGCCAGAGCCAATATTCAGATTGAATTTTGTGTTCTGTATCCTGTAATTTAAAGTGAACCGGTTGCTATTGGATGTAAACTTGTAAGAATTGCTGAACAGGCTATCGAATGATGAAAAACCATGCAGGGAATCCACATAGTCATAGGTATTGTTTATCGAATGGCTTTTATTGTAGCTAAAATTATAGTTTAATTCTATGACCTGATTTTTGCCAACCGGTTCCGTGTATGAAAGCGTTGGGCTGATATTAAAGGAGTGCAGGGAATCGTTATAATATTGGTTGAGTAACTGCAACGAATCAGGTGAGGCTGCAGCCAGTTTGTAGTAATTATTTCTTGAATAATATTTGCCGTTGCCGTTGTTTACATTTGCTGTTCCGTTTATATCCACGGAAAAAGTTCTAAACGGCTTTGCGAATCTATGCCGGAAAGTGAGGTTGGATCCATTGATATTGTAACCACTGTTGACGCTGGATGCATAGCCAGCGGTATTATTTACAGGCAACCCATTCTGGTCCACCGTCGACGAACTGGAAGAGCTATTGGGCTGAGTCTTTTGAAACGTAATATTAGGTCTGAATACCAGCGAATTATTGCTGTCAAATTTCTGTTCCAGGTTGAAATAAATCCGCTGGTTGGTAGTTCTTTGCAGGGCCGATGAAACCGAGCTGATTGTATCGACCGGTACGCTAAATCGTACCTGCTCCGTTTGTGTACTGGAGGATACATGCTGAAAATTATAAAAATAACTTCCTGTGATATCGGTTTTCGGGCCCCAGGAATCCTTGTAATTGCCGCCGCCTGCCCATACGCTGGTAACGCCAGGGCTGCTCTGGTTAGTAGCTGCTGCAGGGCCTCCGCCACCACGCCTGCCTCCCGAACTTCCTAATATATCCTGGATGGTAAAATTTTGCTTATTGATATCATTGGCCTGGCCTAACAAGGAAATTTGTTTGTCATTATCGAAGCGGTGCATATTGACGCTCTCATCATAATCCTCATTTGTTCCTGCACCGGCCACTGTCCTTCCAAAATAGCCTTGTCGCTTATCTTTCTTGGTTGTGATATTGATAGTCTTCACGCGGTTGCCATCATCAAAACCAGAAAATTTGCTTTGGTCGTCCAGGTCGTCAAATACTTGTATTTTTTCAATTATATCCGGGGGCAGGTTACGCGTCGCCAGTTTGGGATCATCACTAAAAAAACGCTTGCCATTTACAAGCACTCTTTGGACAGCCTCGCCTTGTGCAGTGATATTGCCACTTGCATCAACTTGTATTCCCGGGAATTTTTTCAAGAGGTCTTCAGCCACTGCATTGGGCTTGGTGGTGTACATCGCTGCACTATATTCCACTGTATCACCTTTAACGGCCATGGGGGGACGCTGGACAATGACCGCTTCTAACATGTCAGTTGCTTTTTGCATAAATATTGAAGCAAAATCAACCGCTTGATTTGTTGGGCTCAAGGAAAATTTCCTAAAAACAGCTTTATAACCTTCAAACGTGATCAGTAATCTATAGTCTCCTGGCTTTAAGTTGCGCACCAAAAAAGAACCGTCCTTGGTAGTAAATACAAATTGTGCAGCCGAGGAATCGGAAACGGGAGTTACTGAAACGGTAGCCTGGCTCAAATCCTGTTTCCCCGCTGTATCAACAATCCTTCCTTTTACGCTGCCGGTTACCTTTGCTTGTGCAAAACAATCATTCAAAATAAATGTCCATAGTACCATTAGCAAAAAAACCCAACGACTCATAAATTTCTATTATGTCTTTAACCAAAGTAAGGGCTATTTAACAATCCCTGTAATACAGATATACTGATGGCAAAAAAACATTGCCTTGTGGGTGAATTCGGGCGGCTTAGCTGAACAGATACTCCACGTCTTGGCGAGTGAGCGCCTTCACAAAGCCTTCATCATCGGCAATCAGGTCTTTGGCAAGTACGCGTTTTTTATCCTGCAATTGCAGTATCTTATCTTCGATGGTGTCTTTACAGATCATGCGGTAGGCAAAAATATTTTTTGTCTGGCCAATCCTATGCGTGCGGTCAATTGCTTGTTGCTCCACTGCAGGATTCCACCAAGGGTCAACTATGTAGACGTAATCAGCAGCAGTGAGATTCAAGCCGACGCCACCGGCTTTCAGCGAGATCAGGAATACGCGGCATTCATGATTGTTCTGGAAACTTTGTATGGCACGCTCTCTTTCCTGGGCCGAAGTGCTCCCATCAAAATATTCAAACTTCACATCCAGCTCTTTTAGTTTATGCCGTATGAGGGCAAGCATGCCGAGAAATTGAGAGAAGATGAGCG
Organism: Puia sp.; assembly: GCA_035569795.1. Taxonomy (GTDB): domain Bacteria; phylum Bacteroidota; class Bacteroidia; order Chitinophagales; family Chitinophagaceae; genus Puia. Next base: position 3,567 of record DATMMJ010000395.1, read on the forward strand.
CCTTATGATCTCCGATATTTTCTGTTATCTCTCGTGCGAGTTCATCCAGTTTGATGGAATGATTGGGATATTTTTCTGTTTCATTTAAAATGGCCGGCGAATCACAAATCTGGCGAAGCTTCATCAAGCCCTGCAAAATGGTGAGCTGAGATTTTTGTATACCCTGCATTTCAATTGTGCCAAGTATTTTGTCGCGGTAATCGTTGCGGTAAGCATCATATACTTTTCGTTGCTCCTCTTCCATTTCGCAAAACAAAATGGTTTCTGTCTTATCGGGAAGATCTTTGGCAACCTGTTCTTTGGTGCGGCGCAATATAAAAGGGTATAATAATTTGCGCAAGTGATCCTTCCTGTCCTGCTCACCGAATTTGTCAATAGGCACAGCAAATTCCTGGCGGAAGAACTCGATGCTGCCGAGCATACCCGGGTTTAAAAAATTCATCTGGGCAAAAATATCGAACGTGTTATTTTGCAAGGGCGTTCCGCTCATGCACAAACGATGTTTGGCATTCAGCAGACATGCTGCACGGGTCACTTTGCTTGCCGGGTTTTTTATAGCCTGGGACTCATCGAGCACCACATAGTCGAATGGTATCTCCACCAGTAATTTGATATCGCTTCTCA
>DATMMJ010000396.1:0-3676 GCA_035569795.1 Puia sp.
TTATTCGCTAAAAAGATCCAAAGTCACGATGCGTTACTCCGAAAACGAAAGTGTTCTCGTGAGCCTGCATAAACTGGTGGCTAAATAACTCATTTACTTTTTCTTTTGTTCCGCAACCGTAGCATCTGCGCTGTTATGGCAAAGAGGATAAAACCAAGCCCCATGTAAAAACCCTTGTTAAAATACTTATTTTCACCCAGTACAACAAATGCAAGCAAGATGCCATAGACAGGTTCCAGATTGTAACTGAGATTTACCGTGAACGCTGAAATTTTCTGGAGTGCTTTCATGGAAAGATTGAATGCCAGCACCGTACAGATCCAGCTTAGCACCAGCAGCCAGAGCCAATCATGGAGGTTCGGAAAAATATAGTCTGTGGGAAATACCTTCAAATAAAAAGGCAGCACCAAGGTGAGAAATAGAAAGCCTCCGCTCAATTCATACAAAGTAACATTTTCCGCAGAAATTTTTTTTAATATCACTTTGTTCAAAATCGGGAAGATACTTCCAAGCAAAGCGGAGATGAGCCCAATGATAATCCCGATTTTATAAGATGGGTCAAAATGAAAAATAAAATAGATACCGACGACCATTAATATTCCGAGCAATAATTCCACGACATCCATCTTAACTCGGAATATCAACGGTTCTAAAAAAGCAGTGAAAAAACCAACGGCTGAAAAACAGACCAGAGCAATAGAAACATTGGCGTATTTTATGCTGCCATAAAAACTTACCCAGTGTAGTGCGGCAATAGCTCCGATACCAAATATTTTTAAAATATCCGCATGGGCAATTTTTGTAGTTTTCCTTTGCAAGGAAAATAAAATCCACAAGGTGACAGCCGAGATCAAAAGTCTGTACCAAACCAGCAATCCTTCATTGAGCGTGATGAGCTTACCCAAAATTCCGGTAAAGCCTGCCAGGAAAACAGCAATATGCAATTGGATGAATGCTTTCTTCATGAAGAGTGCAAAGAAAACAAAGAAACGCCCGATACAAGAAATTTGTTAGTAAAAGTGTCGGGTGTGGGGATACACATTATTTCCCCCCCACCATAACTTCCTTATTATAGGTGCGCATTTCAAGTGAATCCGTTTTTTTTACACGGTTGCGATAGCTCTTGAAAAGGCTTTGCCATCGTAGGTTCAGCACACCCAGGATACCTTCTTTAATTATCCCCTTGTTCATTTTTGAAGAGCCAAATCTCCTGTCTGCAAAAATGATGGGCACTTCATTGATCCTGAAACCAAGTTTCCAGGCTGCAAACTTCATTTCTATCTGGAATGCATAACCGACAAAATGGATTTCGTCCAGATTGATCGTTTCCAGCACTTCTCTTTTGTAGCAAACAAAACCTGCCGTAGGGTCGCGTACAGGCATCCAGGTGATCATTCGTGTATAGAGCGAGCCGCCTTTTGATAAAAGGACGCGATTTCGGGGCCAATTCACGTTGCCCCCACCTTTCACATATCTTGAACCAATGGCCACGTCGGAGCCAAAATATTTACATGCTTCATATAAGCGCTGCAGATCATTAGGACTGTGGGAGAAGTCTGCATCCATCTCAAAAATGAAGCCATACCTTCTATTGATGGACCATTTAAAACCATGAATATATGCTGTTCCAAGGCCCGATTTGCCTTTTCTCTGTTCTAGGAATAATTCCGTGGGATATTTTAGCTGGAGCGATTTTACAATTTCGGCAGTGCCGTCGGGGGAACTATCATCAATCACCAGAGCATGAAAGCCGAGATGAAGGGAAAATATAGCCTCCAGGATATTGGCTATGTTTTCCTTTTCGTTATAAGTTGGTATAATAACAATTTTTTCCAATGGCTTTCAAAATAATTCTATAAAGTAAAAGTACAAATTTTTGGATACTAAGGTTCACCTGAATCGGTGAAAAGCAGTTTAAGCCTTTTTTAACATGGTACGGTTGAATATTTCGGTAAGCTTTTGTTTGGTGTGCATAGGGAAATCGCCTTTCATCATCCAGTCGTAATACTGAGGCTCGGATTTCAGCACATCTGCTACAGTCCTGCCTTTGTGTTTCCCAAAGTTAAATATTTCTATCCCATTTTCAAATACAAACCTTCTTGCAAAGTCAACAACCTGATCTTCCCCAATGAATTTGAGAATACTATCCACGTTATTGCCTAATTGTGCATATTTTTCAACCTGTGCTTCCAGTACTTCCCAGGTAGCGTTAGCATCCGTCTCCGCGCTATGTGCCCCATCAAGATTCTTGCTACAATAAAATTTATACGCTGCGCTCAAAGTGCGCTGCTCCATTAAATGAAAAATTTTCTGCACATCAATCATCTTCCGCCCTTTGCAGTCAAACTCCATACCAATGCGTAAAAACTCTTCTGCCAGCATCGGAATATCGAAACGATTGGAATTATATCCTGCGAGATCACAATTTTCAATAAATTGTTTGAGTTCATTAGCCACCTGCTTGAATGTAGGTGCATCTTTCACCATATCATTAGTAATTCCATGAATCTCAGAGGATGCCGGTGGAATAGGTATTTCGGGGTTGATCAATTTGCGCTTGGAGGTTTTTTTGCCGTCGGGCATGATCTTAACGATTGCAATTTCTATGGTGCGGTCGCTTGAGAGGTTGAGGCCAGTCGTTTCCAGATCAAGTATGGCAAGAGGCTTTGTAAGTTGTAACATTATATTTTCCGGAATTTTAAAAGGAATTTAACTGCTGATTATATATTCTTGAACCGAGTTCTATTTCTACTCCTATTGTGATCTGTCAGGGCAACCTCAAGATCACAAATGTAATTATAACTCGGTCATCAAAATCACCTGAAGCTCGAAACCACATATTTGCTCTGCTGAAAATCATTTTGCACCGCATTTCTTGGTTATTTCCTGCAAGGATCTCCCATGATGTAAGCAATTCTAATACCGCAATTATTGTTAAAGCAAGTATTTGACAAAACCACAGGTAGGATTAAAGATCTGGCGAGTCATAATTTTCAAGTATTCCCATGGTGTTTCTATATGTCCGTATCTATAGTCACCCAAAAACCCTTTGGCAGCTAAAAGTATTCAGACCCAGAGAATTATCAAAAAAAGCTTTTTGTGGCGGTAAATGCTTGCATTTATCGGTTTTTTGTATTTACTTTGATACTCTGTTAGGTTTTTTCTCTATCCTTCGTATTAGCCATTTCCAGGTATTATAGTCTTAATCCGCTCCTTTGAATTTCCTGATGCAATATTCCATCAGGCAATTTTCTAACTTTAAATACCCACAAAATGAAAAGGAGAATTTTAATCATCGCTCTCATTGCGGTTTCTGCATTTTCTGTCACTTCCTGTGCCAGCCAAAAAAGCGGATGCAAAGCCACACAAGGGATGCTCGGTTATGGCAGTCATTAATCTTACTAAGAAAGCTCAGTAGAATACAGGTTATCACCTTGATAACCTTTTTTTATTTCCAAACCAGCACCATCATACCGGAAAATACAAGACCTACACCCAGCAATATTTTAGGCGTCAGGGGTTCTTTTAGAAACAGAAATGAAAGAAGGACGGTGAACAAGATACTTCCTTTGTCAATCGCACTTACTTCAGCTACCCTGCCTACCTGTAACGCTCTGTAATAAAACAGCCAAGACAATCCGGTTGCTACTGCGGATAGTATGAGGAATATCCAGTT
>DATMMJ010000397.1:0-4859 GCA_035569795.1 Puia sp.
GGTGGTGGTTGGGGCACATTAGTCACAAGCACATTAATCTCAAAAAGAAGAAGCCCCCGCTATGTGATAGGCTCGGTATGCCTTGCTGAGTTTTTTGTTGTATTTGCGAGCGCCACCACTTTCTTTATTCTTTTAAAGCACATTCCTGTTTTTGATGTAGCGGGATTGATTGCAGGAGGAGTAATCGCAGCGCCTATTGCAGCAAAACTCGTAGGCAAGTTGCCCTTAAAAACCATGTTCATTTCGGTCGGCGCGGTTGTCGTATTAACCAGTTGCACTACGCTTTGGAAAGCAGTCGGACAATTGCTGCATACGTGAACGCCATTGTATTTTAATTGCGTATCTCACTCCCTACCAGAGGGAACATATTTAAGTTTTTCCGTATATCACCAGCCCGCTTTTTCTTGTTAGATTGATTTGCATTTGTTTTAGATGAGCATGCACTTCCTGGTAATGCTTTATTTCATCCAAAGTTAATGAAGGATTCTTAAGGTCTTCTTCATTGAGTAATATCAGCCTTTTTATTTTTTTCAATTTCAGATAAATAAGCGAATCGCCGACTTCATTTTTGTAATTTTCATCTGTTTGTCGATAATATACAATTTCATTTGAGTTCTCATTGTGCAATATTTGTTCTTTATAATCTTCATACTCCAAACCAAATATCTTTTTGTTAATAGTGTGGGCCCGGTCTTCATCATACCATCTCGCACTGAGCTCGTAAGGATGATTGGTCGCCTCTATCACCAGTTTCACAATTTCATTGTCTTCTGAATAAGCAAAATCTGAAATGGAAAGCCGATGACCCAACTGATATCTGGTTTTATAAATTTTTAGAACCTCGGCCACTTTCTTATTTTTGAACATCTCTTCATCCATTTCATCTTCAAATATATATTCGGCAATTGTTTTTTGCTCATCCCATTTTTTATTGCCATAAGAAAGTAATACGCGAACAATAGCACGCTCCTGCAATTCATCCTGGAAAAGAACATTGAAAGCCTCATCGCTCATGTCCGCAGTTTCTGCAGCACCCGTTGGCGACTCTGTTTTTTCTATCGGATGTTGCGAATTCTTAAATTCCTCTTTTGAAATTTTTTCCCGAATGAATTTATTTACCAGCGTGTGCAGGCCAGCTTCCTCAATTCCCAGTATCTGCGAGCATTGGTGGATATAATCCTGTTGCTTGGTGAAGTCTTCCACTTTATTCATCTTCGCAATCGACTCCGCCACCTGGCTTACGACTCCTGCTTTTTTTGTTGTATCTGAACCAGCCTCTTTTAACGACGCTTCTAAATGGAAAACAATAAAATCCTTCTTATTGGCAGCAACAAAATCCCGGAATGCATTTGCCCCGATCTTATGCACATAACTATCCGGATCTTCGTTGCCAGGAATGAGCACCAGTTTCACGTTCAGCCCCTCTTCCAATGCCATGTCAAGGCCGCGAAGCGCAGCCTTTATCCCTGCAGAATCGCCGTCATAGATAATTGTTAGGTTACTGGTGTATTTTTTAATAAGCCGGAGTTGGTCCTGTGTCAAAGAAGTGCCACCACTTGCAACGACATTCTCGATGCCGGCCTGGTGCAGGGAGATAACATCCGTATAACCTTCCACCAATAAGCATTCATCATTTTTATCAATAGCCTGCCTCGCAAAATAAGACCCATACAATAGCTTGCTTTTTACATAAATCTCATTTTCTGGTGTGTTGATATATTTTGGCGCCTTGTCGTTGTTCTTGATAACACGAGCGCCAAACCCAATAATTTTTCCGGTCTGATTGTGCACAGGAAAAATGATCCTGCCGCGATAATTATCCATCAATTTGTCCTCGCGCATCACTACCAACCCGCTTTTCTGGAGGAATTCGCTCCTATATTGCTTTGACAAGGCAGCTTTTGCAAACGCATCCCTTTGCCAGAGGCAATAACCCAATTGAAATTTTTGGATAATGTCTTCCCGAAAGCCTCTCTCTTTCAGATAACTCAGCCCGACATTTTGCCCTTCTTCGTTTTCGAATAAAATCTCACTGAAGTATTTTTGGGCAAAATTATTAATGATAAAAAGGCTTTCCGCAACCTGTTGTTGGAGCTTTATTTCAGGGCTTGCTTCTGTCTGCTCAATCTCAATATTGTATTTACTGGCCAGCCAGCGCAACGTGTCTACATAAGAATACTTTTCATGCTCCATCAAAAAGCTGATGGTATTGCCACTTCGGCCGCAACCAAAACATTTGTAAATTTCTTTAACCGGCGAGACTGTAAACGAAGGCGTTTTCTCATTGTGAAAAGGGCAAAGCCCAAGATAGTTTGACCCTCTTTTTTTAAGCCGTACAAAGCCCCCCACAATATCAACTATGTCAATGCGGCTCAAAATCTGTTGTATCGTTTCCTGTGAGATCAAAACATGTTTTTCAGGGCCAATTTACCATAATCAAGCAAATATGTTTCAATTTTTTTTGTTTCGAGTTACGTTCCAGGGCCTTATTTATCATTATCACGATACGACAAGCAGTTTTAAACAGTAAAGCGTTATCGCGCAGGTATTGAACCTATTTTTCGGTTATACATTAGCGGTAAAATTTATTTTCACTGAGCCTTGACTTATTCTGATAAATAGTATATCTTATCATGACATTCGACGCAATGCGAAGTAAAGCAACCCGTAATTTAGGAATAAAACAAAGTAGTTTTACTTATACTAAAATGCTGCTTTAACCGCTTTATATACAAGCAAACTCTTATTTGTGAATACAGGTTTTTACCCTTTGATGACCGCCCTAGTTTCCAACGTTGCCATCATTTTTTGCTTAGCACCCTTTTTGTTGGTGCTTTGGAAGAAATTGCACTATGAAAGAACCTATACCTTGGTTGGTCTTTATTGGCTGACGACGGGTCTTTTGAATCAATACAATTGGCTGACCAGTACACAAAATAATCACATGCAGGCGCAGTTAATGTTTGTCCGCAATCTATTAGGAATTCATTTTGCGCTTGTTATTTTTTTATTCCGTGCAGAAGCAGCTCAAAAGAAAACGATTTTCTATACGCTATTATCTTTTATTCTATTCGAGTTGGTCATGATGATCTGGAACGGCTCAGACAATACATCCAATATTGTTATCATCGGGTTAGGTTCTTTAGTGGTGCTGATTTTCAGCATTGCCGGCCTCGTGGATTACCTCAAAAACATGGAGCATTCTTCATTTGACAACACGTTGGCCTTTATATATGCTTCATTTCTTTTTGCTTATGGAGGCACTACGATGATTTATATTTTAAACTATCTGAATGTTGCAACAACTAACGATCCGGATGAATTTTTCCTTTACTATGTCGGGTTGCTGCTATCCTCATTGCTCACCTGCTACGGTTTATGGCAATATGCCGAGAAGCCATCATTATTTGAAAACAAAAAATAAGATGGGGTGTTTATAGACCCCTCATTTCTTTTTTTTGCCTAAATTACCGTTTCATTTTATCACTTAAATATTTAATGAATATGATACGGTTTGCATATTGCTATTCAAAAAGGATTGTTCTTCTTACAACAATCTGTACAGTTGTTTTCACTGGAATGATCAAAGCACAACAACAAGGTGACCCAAAATTGACGGAAGTATATAGCCCTGTGCCGCCCGTTGTCAGCCCCGGCAAAACCAACAGCGATCCCCCTTCTGACGCCATTGTTTTATTTGACGGGAAAAACCTGGACAAATGGCGGTCTGTAAAAGATACCACGATGGCTGCCAAATGGCTTGTAGCAGATAACATTATTACAGTGGATAAAAATGGTGGCAATATTGAAACCAAACAATCTTTCACAGATTACCAGTTGCATATTGAATGGCGCATTCCCGAGAACATTACGGGTACTGGGCAAGCACGCGGAAACAGTGGTGTGTTCCTTGCATCAACCGGCCCCGGCGATGGCGGCTATGAACTGCAGGTACTTGATAATTATAATAATTCCACCTATGTTAACGGGCAGGCAGGCAGCATTTACAAGCAAGCCATCCCGATGGCAAATGCCTGTAAAAAGCCCGGCGAATGGCAGAGTTATGACGTAGTTTGGACAGGTCCCCGCTTCAATGACGATGGCTCATTAAAAACGCCAGCTTATGTTACTGTGCTTCACAATGGCATTTTGGTGCAAAACCACACTGAAATAAAAGGGCAAACCATGTATATCGGTCAGCCATTCTATAAAAAGCATGGCCCCTGTCCCATTAAATTACAGGCCCATGGCGACAAAAGCGAGCCGATCAGCTTTAGGAATATCTGGGTAAGACCGCTATAAGGTTGGAATACTGCTGAAATTTAAGGCTAAACTTCAGCATTTCTCCTGTTTTTCCTTACCTTTGCAAACTCTTTAAAAACCGCTCATGGGAAGAAGGGAATTTGAAATAGCGTTTGTAGGGTTGAAGCCCGGGGTCCATGAATTTAGTTACACTATTGATGATAGGTTCTTTGAGGCATACCAAAAGCAGGATTTTCGCAAATGTAAGGCAAACATAAAGCTGGTTTTAGATAAAAAAAACGGTTTTATGCTCCTGTCTTTCGAAGTAGGAGGCAAAATTGAGATAACCTGCGATCGCTGTGGCAATATGCTACCAATAGATCTTTGGGATGAGTTCAAAGTGCTTGTGAAACTCGTTGAAGAACCCGATATAATGAACCAACAGGAGGAAGACCCTGATGTGTATTATATTTCAAAAGGAGAAAGTCATTTGCACGTTTCAGATTGGATTTATGAGTTCGTTAACCTAAGCGTACCCAACCAGAGAATGTGCAAGGAAATTGGAGGTCCGCATTGTAACAAGGAGGTGCTGGCCATGCTTAAGAAATTGGAAGTTT
>DATMMJ010000398.1:0-4956 GCA_035569795.1 Puia sp.
AAAATCCTCTCTGCTTCAGGGAGGATTTTTTATTTATTCTTTTTCGTGTAGGTTTGATTAAATCTAATGATACATGTTAGGAAAGTTTGTTGGATGGGACGATACGATTGTTGCGCTGGCCACGCCGCCCGGCGTTGGCGCTATCGGCGTGATACGTATCAGCGGAAACAAAAGCTTTGATATTGCTGATCAGCTATTCCCATCAAAAAAAATCTCAAAACAACTCTCTCATACTTTGCATGTCGGCCATTTAAGGGAAGATGTGAAAGTACTTGATGAAGTGGTGGTTGCCCTGTATAAAGGGCCAAAATCATACACAGGCGAAGATGTGATTGAGATATCTTCTCATGGATCTCCTTTTATTCATGAAAAAATATTGCAGGCGATACTGAACAAGGGCGCCAGGCTTGCAAAGCCCGGTGAATTCACACAACGCGCATTTCTTAATGGCAAGCTCGACCTCACCCAGGCAGAAGCAGTTGCCGATCTGATTTCTTCCAACAGCAACGCATCTTTGAGCACTGCACTACACAATATGCGAGGCGGGTTTTCAAAAATGCTCAAAGAACTGCGGGATCGGCTGCTTAGCTTTTCTGCGCTGATTGAACTGGAACTGGATTTCTCGCAAGAGGATGTTGAGTTTGCAGACAGAAAGAAATTTTATGAACTAATAGAGCTGGCAACCGTATCAACCAACCAGCTCATAGACTCTTTCAGGCTCGGTAACGTTATAAAGAATGGCGTGCAGGTTGCAATAGTAGGAAAGCCCAATTCAGGCAAATCCACTTTACTGAATGCGTTGCTGAACGATGAAAGGGCAATCGTAAGCGAGATTGCCGGCACTACCCGGGACACCATAGAGGAAACAATCAATATTGATGGTATTTTATTCCGTTTGATTGACACTGCTGGGATCCGCCAGCATTCGAGCGATGTGATAGAAAACATCGGAATGGAAAGAAGTCTTTTGAAAATGCAGCAGGCGGATATAGTCATATATCTTTTTGATGCAGCAGAAAACAGAGGTGATATCCTTGAAAAAAAGATAGAGCTGGAAAATGACGGCAAAGCTTTTTTACAGGTGGCGAACAAAACAGATTTGTTAAGCCAGGAGGAATTGACTGAAAAGTTTGCAGGTATTGAGCGCATTGTTTTTATTTCAGCCAGGAAGCCAGCAAATATTGAAATTCTGAAAAAAAATCTGGTTGATCAGGTATTGCAAGATAAAATTCAGGTAGGCGATACCGTTATAACGAATGAGCGCCATTTGTATGCTTTGCAAAAAGTATCCCAGGCATTGCGTGACATTCAAAATGGCCTTGATGAAAAGCTTTCCGGCGATCTGATTGCTCCTGATATCAGGCAATGTCTGCACTATCTAGGCGAAATCACAGGAGAGATTACTAGTGAAGACCAATTGAATTACATTTTTAGTAAATTTTGCATCGGAAAGTGACCGCACTACATTCCATCCGTATTTGAGCGGTCGATTTTTTCCGATTAACTATTCCTTCCATATTGCATTTTTAGACATTTCCTGGCTCATCTATAACTAACATTCTATTGCCAACCCCATTATTGGATGGTAGTTTTGAAAAAAACATTCCCATGCGATCCTTTATGTCCTTCAGACATATATTTGTTCTGTGCAGCTTTTTTATACTGATAGGTTCCTGCAAAAAAACCGATTCACTAGGCAATTCGGGTAATAACAACGGTACACCGGCCGTTACGGCCGTTGGAACAACCATTGGCAATCCGGTCACCAAAAATATCGGGGCAGCCGGAGGGTCCATAGCTAGTGAGGACGGAAGGGTACATTTAACCATACCGGCAGGAGCATTATCTGTCAATACCAATATCAGCATACAGGCCATAACCAATCAGTGCCCCGGTGGCATAGGCGTAGCATATGATTTTCAGCCTAACGGTACAAAATTCGCCATACCCGCTTTGCTCAGGTTCAATTATGCAGACAGTGAAGTGAACGGTACCGACCCTTATCTGCTATACGTGGCTTTTCAGGATAGCGCTGATGAATGGGAGCTGATCGATTCGGATAAAGACATTGACACCGTTGGCAAAACAGCAAGTTTTGATATCAGCCATTTCACTGGTATGGCTATGGTGCCTTATATTCAAATCCTCGCAGATAAGTATGAATATCATGAAGGCGAATCCGGTACTCTGACCATTTTTCAATGGGGGCCGTCAGGATCGCAGGAGGCTGGGAGGTTAACTCCGCCTTCGCCCGTTCCAACCAACAAACTCGGTAAGTGGGCCTTGAATGGAGATGGATCCATTAAAGGCAATGGCGCTTCGGCAACTTACACGGCGCCGTCCAGTATTCCGCAGGAGAAAAGCGTGGATGTTTCCGTGGTCGTTCAGGATACAAAAACGGTCCGCCTGCGTAAAGGAAAAACAATCACATTCAACAATAAATCCTATGGCTTAATACTTACACTGCTCACATCCATTGTTGACTTTGACATATACATTAATATGACATTTGATGGGGGCAGTGATATTTATGACGATGTATATACAGATAGTGCCGAGGTACAGATAGAAGTAGATTTAAAAAATAGTACGGTTAAAACCATTGGCATTTTTAATTTTAAACCCGATGATAAGCCTTCTTCAGGCACTAATGGCACGACATCTGCCACTTGGGTACCCGACGATTTAGGAATGATTAATATCGCGTCTTTAAAAGGAATATTAACATCAGATAAAGACAGCGTAGTCATTACGTTTACGCATATAGGAACAATAATCCCAAAATTCACTTATACGAACGTAATAACAGGAACCTATACTGGAGGAGGTAGCCCGGTTCCTGGATTTCCATCCACCCTTTGGATCAGCACGGACATAAATAAAATACAACATATAACCACTAATGAAGCTTTTGTAGTAGATGCAACAGTGATCCCAGTTCTACGACAATAAAAAAGTGAAATGAAGCCTGAATAATACCTACAGCAGTCCTCGTTCTTAACTGCAAGCTTTTTGAACTAAAGCATGCTAACGAGGACTTGCTGATGCATAGGTTCAACAATCAAAACCAGACCGTAGAAACACCGGGCTGGTTAACGTAAATGCATAACCTGATCTGTAACTGCTAGAAATAGTCTTCGTTAAAGCTCCGATAGTACTAGCCTCTGTAATTGGAAATGAGGACCCATTAGGGGGAAAATGAAGCTCCGGAAAAATCATGTCGTCTTTATTTATGAAAAATAATTGGGTAAAATCATTCTATAACGAACGTTCTATTGGCAACACCATTTTCGGATAGTAGTTTTGGAAAAAAATTCCCATGCACCCCTTTCCGTTAATGCAGCTTCAATAATAAGTATTTCGAATATTTTTTAAATCTTTACAGTTTATAGGGATTCGATACAATTTCACCTATGCCAAAAATGATTGTTTATGAAACGAACTGCAAAACACGTTATTTATTTGCAAATTGTTTTGCTTTCAATAACTAATTCATTTGCACAGGATACTGTTCAGTTCGTATCACCCTGGTTTAAGCAAAATTCCTTACCCATCAAATCCATAGAACCGGGAAATGACTTCTCTGACCTGCAACCATTGAAAAAAACGCTAAAAGATGTGAACGTAATTGGTGTGCTTGGTATCGCAGAAGTGGAGACAGTTTGATTATTCATCTTACCCAAAATAGTTCAGGCATGAAAAATTTGCTTTTACTTTTCGTACTACTTTTTATTCAAACTATTGGATATACCCAAAATTCTAATGAATATGAAGTATATGCAATCCGATTTGGGACAGAGGGGGGGCATATGCCACTCTCGTTTGCCGCAGCAGGCGCTACTGACAAGGACAGTGTGCAGTTTTGCCTGATGTTTTGGTTGCTAATAGGAAACGGTAAACATATTTTAGTAGATGCTGGCCACCTACGATACAATCGCGTCGACAGTGGTCTCTGGAAAAGTTATGTAAGGCCCGATAGCGCATTGCTAAGAATGGGTATAAAAGCAACAGAAATTACTGACATCATCATTACTCATCCGCATTTTGACCATATAGGGGGGATTGTATTATTCCCATCTGCTCAAGTATGGATGCAAAAAGACGATTATGACTACTTTTTAGGTGCTGCGTGGCAGAAGAATGGGTTTAATGAAGGTTTTAATAAAGAAGATGTAAAAAATATTGTTGCTAAGAACCTTGAAGGAAAATTAACCCTGATAAAAGGTGATAGTATTGAAATTTTTCCTGGTATCAGGGCATTCATTGGATCGAAACATACTTGGGAATCACAACATCTCCTCGTTAATACAAAAACAGATAAGGTAATTCTTGCTTCAGATGATTGTTGGTTTTATTACAATGTTGAACATTTACTGCCTATAACCTATTACCTATTTGATCCAGATGCCTACGTTAAGCAATTGAAAAGGATGAGAGTTTTACAACCTGATATATCTTTAATTATCCCTGGACATGATCCGCTCGTATTTATAAGATTTGCAAAGGTAGCAGAAGGAATAGTTAAGATAAGATAGCTATAAAATGAATTCAAAAAAGAACTGCTTACATCAGCTTTTTATGGCGTCTTGCCACAGTCCACTCCTTGGATCAAGCGCATAGTTGGGAATTGAAAGTTGAAACAAAAGAAGAGGATGGTGCTGAGTTTGTGGTTCAAATACCATTAATTTAGATTAACCCTGAATTGCCAATATTCCTGTCACTAATCCACTACTAATTTCTCTAGAACCCACTAGAATGAGCACTTTTCATTTTCTGCATCGGAAAGTGACCGCACTAAGGATGATGTACATTTGCCGCGGCTCATATTCCATTCCCCTTCATATTCAGCGCGATTCATTTGCTTTTTGTTGCTTTTCTTTGCCTTTAGTACCAATATTCATGTTACTATTTCGGTTACTATTTTTTGTTTTCTTTAAATAAGAAAATAATTGGGGT
>DATMMJ010000399.1:0-4561 GCA_035569795.1 Puia sp.
CTTTGATAAGTTATGTGGAACCATCGCATTTTGATCCAGCAACCTGTTATGTTTCTGCAACAAGATATAAAAGCGATGATACCAAACCGTATATTTTCAAGACAAATGATTATGGAAAAACATGGTTGCTGATAACAAAAGGGCTTCCTGAAAATACTTATAACCGCTGTGTCCGGGAAGACCCAAATAAAAAAGGGATACTATATTGCGGATTGGAAACAGGCATTTATATTTCTTTTGATGATGGTGCGCATTGGCAAAGCCTGCAACTGAATTTGCCGAATACGCCAGTGCACGATATACAAATTCAAACACGTGAAAAAGATTTGGTTATCGCGACACACGGCCGCTCGTTTTGGGTACTGGATGATATCACCCCACTTTATCAAATAAATGAGGAGATTGCAAAATCAAGCAATTGGTTGTTCAAGCCGCGCGATTCTTACCGAACACCTGGCGGCTATATTGATGATCCGAATGTACAGGAAGGGCAGAATGCTCCCAATGGCGTGATCATTCGCTATTATTTAAAATCAAAACCGGAAAAAGAAACCAAACTAAAATTCTATACTGCTGCAGGCGACAGCATCATAACGTATTCTAACCTGAAAGATAATAAAGGCGAGCCCGCAAAGATTTCTAAAGATTTTTATGAGAGTAAAGCGAAGCGCCCAGGCTTTTTGACTATTGATTCGGGAATGAATGCATTTGTGTGGGATTTACGCTATCCTAGCGCAAAGGCCGACCTTAGCGCGACCTTTGAAGGAACATTAGCCGGGCCACTAGTGGTGCCTGGCCCGTATCAGGTAAAATTATTTATTGGTGATTCCCTAGTTCAAACCCAAGCCTTTAACATCCTGAGTGATCCGCGAAACAATTTCACCGTTACAGATTTGAAAGAGCAGTTCGATCTCGGGATAAAGATGCACAATAAAATAAATGAAGTGGCGAAAGCGACAAAACAAATACGCGCTGTCCGTGATCAGCTGAATGTGTTTGTAGAAGCCATTGAAGATTCTGCGGAAGCAAAACCATATAAAACTTTATCGAAGCCCATTATTGATTCCCTCGCCGCGGTGGAAGATGCACTGCACAATAGCAAAATAAAAGCGGGGGAGGACGATCTTCGTTACCCCATGCGGTTGGAAGAAAAATTAGGCGCTGTCAATGCTTCCATCATTGGAACGGATACCAAACCAACTGCTGCCATGGTCGAATCATTCAACTCCCTTACAGTAAGGATCGACGTACAGTTACAGAAACTGAAAGAGATTATTGACAAACAAATTCCTGCTTTTAACCAAGCAGCAAAGGCAAGGCAGAAAGCAGTGATTGACGTGAAAGTGAAAGATTGATTGCTAAAAAATTAAAATTTAGTTATTTAAAGATTTCCAATTCTTTTTTGAATCTTCTTAATGCCTTTTTTTAGTATTGATATGTTTAATACTCAAAAGCTGAAATATGAAATTCGAAAAATCTATAACTATCCTGTATTCAGCAGACATCACCAGAAGCCTGGATTATTACATCGAAAAACTAGGTTTCGAACATAAATGGGAGTGGGCTAAACCGCCAACGTTTGGAGGTATCAGCAGAGATGATGTAGAAATATTTTTTTGTAAGGAGGACCAGGGAAATCCGGGTACTTGGTTATGTATCCTTGTTGAAGACGTTGATGACTATTATAGGAGCATTAAAGACAAGGGTGTTAAGATTATTTCTCCGCCTGAAGACAGATCCTGGAATATACGGGAGATGCTTGTTGAAGACCCGGACGGGCACATTATCAGGTTCGGGCATAGAATAGAATGCGATTGAATTATTCCTTCAATTTTATTTCGAAAGAGTACCCTCTTTTGAAACCTGAAAAATCTGAGGCTAAAAAATGTGAGGTAATCAATAATTTGGCGCCTTCCCTTAGCATAGACAAATAATGAAAAATTGGTTTAAATGTTGAAGCCAGGTCATCAGTTTTATTGACTGAACTATCTAGTGGTTGGTGAAGGCCGCCACCACCACCTATTACAAGAAAATCCTTCGTTGAAATTTTAAAGTGTTCAAAAGCATGAGCATGCCCGGTAATAAAAAGCTTGCACTTTTTAGTTTCTAAAAACAAAGGAACAAAATACTTGCGCACTTGCTGTGATGGGTGTACAATTAGACTGTTGGTATAGGGGGCATGGTGGCAACAAACAATTATCATCAACACAGCACTGTCGCTTTCAAGATTCAGCAGTGTTGATTTATACCACGCAGATTGTTTGATGATCTCTTCGGCAGAAAGTTTTTTAAAATTGGAGTTTAACATGACAATGGCGATTGAATCTTCCACGCTTAGGTAACCCATTTTATCATCCTGGGGAAATCTTTTGGCAAAATTATATTCACCTTTTTTTCTGGTCCACATTACATCATGGTTGCCTAACAAGGCGTGGACTACTATTTTTTCTTTACGACTACTGTCAATAAACTTATCCACCGCCTTCCATTTGCGAGTGCTTGATCCCAGTCCTACAATATCACCCAGCATATATACAGCAGCAGGGTTATTTTTGAGGATATCTGCAAAAATCATAGAGGTAGCTTTGGTATTATGATTTGAGGGAAGCTTAAGTTTCTCAATGGAAAGCGGTTGTTGCGTGTCGCTTACGAAATCTATCTCTTTATTTCTAGTGACGAACTGTTGCTGCTTTGCCTGCAAAGAGGCCAACAGTAAAATGGATATCAGCAATAGTATTTTGTAGTATATGATGGAGTGATTAATCATTCCCGCCGGGGTTACTTCCTCACATAAACCTCTTTCCCATTCACAATTGTTCTCAGCACTTTAATATCTCTTATTTTTTCTGGTGCTATACTGAAAATATCTTCTGAGATCACAATGAAATCTGCGAGCATGCCCACTTTCAACTTGCCCAATTTCGCTTCCTGAAAACCAGCATACGCGTTGTTCACGGTATAGCATTTCAGTGCCTGCTCAACAGAGATTTTTTCATCAGGGAACCAGCCGTTTGGATTTTTATCATCTAATGTTCTTCTGGTAACAGCGGCATAAATCCCAGCAATCGGGTCAAGCGGCGCGACTGTCCAGTCAGAGCCAAAGGTGACACTGGCGCCCGTTTTCAATAAGCTCTTAAATGCATAAGTGCCTTTGAGTCTCGCGCTGTCTAACCGTTTATAGGCCCACTTGCCATCATCAATTGCGTGATAGGGTTGCATGGAGGGGATCACGTGCAGAGCAGCAAACCTTGGGATGGCCATGGGTGTTAGATGCTGCGCATGCTCCACCCGGAAGCGATGGTCTTTACCGGGTGTTTTATTTTCTGCTTCTTCATATACGCTTAAAATATAATCATTTGCCTTGTCGCCGATAGCATGTGTTGCAATATGTAAACCGGCAGAGTCGGCAGACAAAATCCATTTGCGCAAAAGATTTGTGTCTGTAACCTGCAAACCAGTTTTGGTAGGAGCATCCAGATACGGTTTGTAAAACCATGCTGTGGTTGATCCAAGCGAGCCATCTACAAATCCCTTCAGACCACCCCAACGCAGCATATCATCGCCCCAACCTTCTTTCTTCACAAAGGAATCAAGCTTGGCCCATGTTCTTATCGGAACAAAAGAATAAATGCGTAAATCCAATTTATTACTGGCGCGTGCTTTTCGATAAGTTTCCATGTCGGCCCATCCGCCATAGGTGCTCATATCATGCACTTGTGTAACGCCATGCTCAAAAGCATGCTGGACAGCACGTTGCAGGCATTCATCCAATTCGTTTTGCGCAGGAGGCGGAACGATCTTAAATAAAAGATCCATGGCATCATCGCGCAGCACGCCGGTAGGCTCGCCTGTTTTCGGATCCTTGACAATATCGCCTCCGGTGGGATTGGGTGTGCTCTTATCGATACCAGCCATTTTCAATGCAACCGAATTGGCTAGCGCCATGTGCCCATCATAGCGGTTAATAAAAACTGGACGGTTTCCCGTTACACTATCAATCCAGTTCCTGGTTGGTAAAGCGCCGCCCCATGCCTCATGATCCCAATCGCCACCCTGAATCCAACGGCTATCGCTATACTTGAGTGCATATTCTTTTAGTGTGGATATAAATTCCTGCGGCGATTTGGCATTGCGCAGGTTCACACTGGCAAGCTGATAACCACCACCAAGAAAATGGGTGTGGTTATCAATAAAACCGGGGACGATTATTCTCCCATCCACATCAATGATTTGGGTACTGCTTGATTTATAATCACTGTAATCATTGCCAACATAGATGATGGCACTGTCCTTGACGGCAATGGCTGTTGCTCTGTCATTGGCTGAATCCCCGGTCCAGATTTTTGCATTTATATAAATGCGGTCGGCATTTTGATGTTGCGTGCAGGAAATAAAAATGGAAAGCCCGAAAAGCACAATGATTATTTTTTTCATGTAGCAGTAGAATTTTGAATGGCAAAAATAGCTGAGATTATTATTACCATCATCAAAGCTGGCAAATTTGATCTTTTTTTCTCATGGGATGCTGCCAATACAACCGATCAGTTTTTTTTTAGTTTTC
>DATMMJ010000400.1:0-2966 GCA_035569795.1 Puia sp.
GAAAAAACAATTGCACATACAATTTACGACAATGGAAAAAAGCAAAAGTGAGAACAAATCGAATGAACCTAGTCAAAGCCCTTTTTCTCAAACGTTCTTCCACGGCACAAAGGCTGACCTAGAGATTGGCGACTTTATCGAAACGGGTATTAGCTCAAACTATGGACAAAAGAAAAAAGCGAAATATATCTATCTCACTGCTACTCTGGATGCTGCAATTTGGGGCGCTGAACTTGCTTTAGGCGAAGGACGTGAAAGAATATATTTAGTAGAACCAACAGGTCCAATAGAGGATGACCCCAATTTAACTGATAAAAAATTCCCAGGTAATCCAACAAAATCTTACCGCTCAGAACATCCGTTTAAGGTCGTTGGTGAGATTACTGTTTGGCAAGGACATTCTCCAGAGCAACTCAAAGCTATGAAGGACGGAGTTGAGCGAGCAAAGCAACTTGGTATTGAGGCAATCGAAGATTGAGCAAAAATGTGAAAATAAATTTGATACTTAAACTATCTAACAACGAACTGCTAACATTCGTTACCGCTATGCTGGTGGACAGAAGAGCAATCTTATACCTACTGGATTATCTCCATTTCGCGATACCGGATGCGTATGCAGCGGATGATATTGGGAAAGCAGCGGCTGAGGATTATGGTCTTCATTTAGAAACTAAGTTGTAAGTTTAGATAGCTGAAACTTTTTTTTCATAATAAATATCCCTCGCGCATATCATTTATGTGGAATAAAATAATCCTTGCATGGTTGTTATCAACAATCATTTTCAGCAATGAAGCGATTGCGCAAACTGACAGCACAGCTGCTGCAGATTCTGCGTTGCTCAAAAAGATAGAGTTGCAGATGCAAATGAATGCACCACCAGCTCCCCTGCAAACCCGTTCAGGTATCTCAGCGAACCCTGATCTTGGCGTAGTTGCTGATTTCAGGGGATCCTACATCAGCCAAGGCAAAAAGAATTTTGATGCCTATCTCGATGAGACAGAAATCTCATTGCAGTCTGTTGTGGATCCGTATATCAGGGCAGATTTTTTTCTTGCCCTGGAAAGGGACCCTGTCACGCACAAGTATGGAATATCGGTAGAAGAAGGTTATCTCACCTCGCTTTCGCTCCCCGCTAAATTGCAGCTGAAAGCAGGGAAGTTCAGAGAGGCTGTCGGTAAAATAAACCCGGTTCATCCCCATGCGCTGCCATTTATCGATCTGCCCAACGCGTTCGTGAATTATTTCGGGGAGGAGGGTCTGAATGACGAGGGAGCTTCGCTGAGCTGGCTGCTCCCGAACAAGGCTTTTTACCAGGAGCTCGTCTTCCAGACAACTTCAGGGGCCGGAGAATCTCCGACTTTTTTCCGTGGTGACAACAATCGCTTTATCTACCTCGCCCATTTTAAGAATTTTTTTACTCTTACAGACAATGCAACACTAGAGTTTGGTTTAACTGGAATAACAGGCCCCAATGATTCTTCTTATAATACCAATATTGGATCGGTTGACATAACCTATAAATGGAAACCGATTCAGTTAAATACTTATAAATCGCTTACATGGCAAAGCGAATTTTTTTACAGTAATGCAAAATATGCAGTAAACGAAATGTCAAATAGCTTTGGACTTTATTCTTTTGTAGAGTACCAGGTCGCGAAGCGCTGGTTCTTAACAGGCAGGTATGACTATGCACAAAAACCTTATGACAAAAATATCGTCGAGCAGGCTTATTCTTTGTGCGCAGGTTGGCTGGCGACTGAATTCCAAAAGATAGAATTCGAGGGCAAAGCAACGAGTGTCAATACCCAATCGGGATACGGCCAGTTTTGGCTGCGATGGATCTTTGTGATCGGCACACATGGCGCGCATCAATATTAAAGGACAATTTATAGTATCTTAAAAAGACAAAAAATCATGAAATGGATCAATTTATTTTTCTCATTGTTGGTGGTTATTATTTCAAGGGCTGATGCCGGTCTTATAAGAGTAGTTACAACAACGATGGACTTGAAGAGCATTGCGGAAATGATCGGTGGCAATAAAGTGTCTGTGCAATCAATCGCCACAGGTTATCAAAATCCCCATTTCGTAGACCCAAAGCCAAGCTATATCATCAGCCTTTCAAATGCTGATATTTTTGTGACCGTAGGGCTTGATCTCGAAACAGGATGGTCACCACAATTAGTTTCAAGCTCAAGAAATTCAAAGATTCAAAAAGGTTCGTCAGGTTATGTGGATGCATCAGAAGGGGTGGTTTTGTTCCAGGTTCCTTCTTCTCTTAACAGGGGAGAGGGAGATATCCATATTTATGGAAATCCGCATTATTGGCTAGATCCATTGAATGGAAAAATTATTGCAAGAAATATTGCCAATGGTTTGGAAAGAATCGATCCCTCTGACAAATCATTTTATGAAGCGAACCTGCAAATATTTTTAGTCAAGATAGATTCGAAATTAAAAGAATGGACAGCTAAAATGGAACCATTTAAAGGAAGTAAAATTATTGCTTACCACAACGAGTGGGTTTATTTTGAAACAAGGTTTGGCTTGCAGATAGTGGATTTTATGGAGCCCAAACCAGGCATTCCGCCATCACCCTCTCAATTAGTAAAAGTGATACAAGAGGTCACAGCCAATAAAATAAAGGTCATCATTTCATCGCCCTATTTTACTACTTCATCATCCGATGTAGTTTCAAAGCAAACCGGGGTAAAAATATTAACGCTCGCAACTTCAACAGGCGCATTCGGCAGCATCAAAAATTATTTTGATCTGTTTGATTATGATGTTGATCAGTTAATAGCTGTGCTTAAATAATGATGGCATTATTTAATTTAAGTTAGAATGTAAAACTGTTTATTTATGTTTGAGATGTTTCAGTTGCCATTCATGGTACAAGCTTTTGCAGCGGCCGTTATTGCAGGGATCCTGTTGTCATATTTAGGTGTGCACGTGGTGGGCAGAG
>DATMMJ010000401.1:0-5707 GCA_035569795.1 Puia sp.
CAGAACTCGTGACAGTAACGGTATTAGAAGCAGCATTTATTGCAGTGACCTGATAATAGGAATTTACGACGCCGGAAATAGATTGCGCCTGTGCAGCAATGACACTGCAAATAGAAATAAGTAAGCCAAGGCCAAGGGTCTTAGTGGGTTTCATGAGATATTGTGCAAATACTACATTTATAAAAACACAATCAATTGCTTAAATTAAGAAAATTAATTTAATAATGCAATTTGGGTGTTTACAAAGATACGGTAACCAGGCTGTCCCTCTTAACGTTTTTTAGGTACCTGAAATAGTCCTTAGACTTGATTCTCCATTTCCCCTGGGGACTGTAATTATACCAATATACCCACGCATTTATGGATTTTCCGGAAACCAACTGCACGCGGCTTCTTTTTCGTACAAATTCAGCGTTTTGCTCTTGTTCACTTAAGAAATTCTCATATTTATCTAAAATCTTGAAGACCTTTTCGGGATTATTTACCACAAATACATCACCTGCAATTTCTGTTTTTACTCGCCCCTTAACGGCTGCGGGATATTTGCCTAAATCGTATAGTGAGCCTTTGACACACCCTTTTGAGATGTATCTAAGGTCACCAATTATTCTGTCTTTTAGTTTTAGCTGATATCCAAGCCTGAGTGTCCCGTACACGAATAAATAGTTTTTGCTCATCTTTTATCGCTTACTTATAGCTCCGCTGGGTAGGATGGGCAACTTCAAACACTAATGGCTCTTTGTGCAGCACCGGATCCCCAGAATCTTTGAATTCCCAGGCTGACACAAACAGAAAGTTTTCATCGTCGCGTTTTGCTTCGCCGTCTTCTGTTTGCATCTCTTCACGGAAATGGCCGCCGCAACTTTCGCGGCGTGTCAATGCGTCAAGGCACATCAACTGGCCCAGTTCAATGAAATCTGCTACACGGTTAGCTTTGTCTAGCTCGGGGTTCATTTCGTTTATTTCCCCTGGGATCCGCAGGTCTTTCCAAAACTCCTCCTTTAGTTTAGCAAGCTCTTCTATCGCTTCGGTTAGTCCCTTCTCGTTGCGGGCCATGCCGCATTTGTCCCACATAATTTTCCCGAGGCGTTTATGAAAACTCTCCACCGTTTGTGAACCGTTGATATTTTTTAATTTATGTATTCTGTCTGCAACATCTTTTTCCGCTGCTTCAAATGCGGGATGGGTGGTTGGTATATCTTTGACCCGGATCTCATCAGCCAAATAATTCCCGAGTGTATAGGGAATCACGAAATAGCCGTCAGCCAAACCCTGCATCAATGCTGAGGCCCCGAGTCTGTTTGCTCCATGATCGCTGAAATTGGCTTCCCCTAATGCATACAGGCCTGGAACGTTAGTCATCAGTT
This sequence comes from Puia sp., assembly GCA_035569795.1. GTDB lineage: Bacteria > Bacteroidota > Bacteroidia > Chitinophagales > Chitinophagaceae > Puia. The sequence goes on from DATMMJ010000401.1 coordinate 1,368, forward strand.
CATAATCCACCCAAAGACCGCCCATCGTATAATGTACCGCAGGATAAATCCTCATCGGCACTTCATAGGGGTTTTCTCCGGTGATTTTTTCATACATGTCGAAGAGGTTGCCATATTTTTCTTTCACCACTTCTATTCCGTAATGACGTATCTGTTCAGCGGAAGGATTTTCTAATCCATGCTTACCGCACTCAATCCTGCCGTATCGATCTATTGCAGCAGCATAATCTAGGAAAACAGCCTGTTTTGAAGTGCCTACGCCGAAACCCGCGTCGCAGCGCTCTTTGGCAGCACGTGATGCAACGTCTCTGGGAACAAGATTACCGAAGGCTGGATACTTCCTCTCCAGATAATAATCCCTGTCCTCCTCAGAAATCTCACTTGCTTTTCGCGTGTCGTTTTGTTTTATTGGAACCCATATCCTCCCATCATTTCGCAGAGACTCCGACATCAATGTGAGTTTTGATTGATGATCGCCGGTAACAGGAATACATGTCGGATGGATTTGTGTAAAGCAAGGATTTCCAAAATATGCGCCCTTTTTGTGTGCTTTCCATATTGCCGTCACATTGCTGCCCATGGCGTTTGTTGAAAGGTAAAATACGTTGCCGTAACCACCGCTGCATAACAGTACCGCATGACCGAAATATCTTTCTAATTCGCCAGTCACTAAATTTCTTGCAATGATGCCACGAGCCTTGCCATCAATTACTACTATATCAAGCATTTCATGTCGCGTGTACATTTTCACGTTGCCCAGTGCAACCTGCCTTTCTAATGCCTGATAAGCACCAATCAATAACTGTTGACCGGTTTGGCCCGCTGCGTAAAATGTGCGCTGCACCTGCGTCCCGCCAAATGACCGGTTGCTTAACAAGCCTCCGTATTCTCTTGCGAAAGGAACGCCTTGTGCCACGCATTGATCAATTATATTTGCGCTCACTTCGGCCAGCCGATGCACGTTGCCTTCGCGTGCGCGATAGTCACCACCTTTGATCGTATCATAAAATAAGCGGAAAACACTATCGCCATCATTCTGATAATTTTTTGCCGCGTTGATACCGCCCTGCGCAGCGATGCTATGTGCACGGCGTGGAGAATCCTGAAAACAAAACGCTTTTATTTTGTAACCCAATTCGCCAAGAGCTGCCGCCGCGGAAGCTCCTGCCAGTCCTGTGCCTACAATGATTACTTCCAGATTGCGTTTATTGGCAGGGTTCACCAATTTTACATGGCCTTTATAATCGTTCCACTTTTGATCCAGAACTCCTGAAGGTATTTTGGCGTTGAGCATGTTACTTAAGAGGATTTGATATGGTGATAATGATGCACTTTTGTATCAGTTTTTCTTTTTGATATTTTTTAAGTTTGCTAAAAACTCCGGCCCTTGGGGGAAAACAGTTAAAAAAATGCCCTAGCCTTTTCCTTTATCAAACTTTCATGCGTAAATAGTTTCCATTTAACCATCATCTATTTTCTAATATGATTGAGCATTGCAACTGCAAAATCTTTAAAAAACGTCGTTGCAACATTGGGATAGGATAAAGGCCGAACGAGGCATTGTTTGCAATATATTCCGCCTTTGCGGCCGCCGGTTTACTCCACCCACTTAAAATACATTGCAATAGGCATCAGCGCAAATAGCAATGGGACAATGATCGAAAATGCTACACCAACGCCCGTAACCAATTTCAAGTATTTATTGTTGTGCAAACCTATTGTCCTGAACGCACTTTGAAAGCCATGCAGCAAATGATATGCAAGCGAAACACACGCAAAAACATATAATGCCACAACCCATGGCTCGGCAAAAGTTGTTTTCATCAGGCTAAACAGATCATGTACTGGCTTTCCATCAATGGTAATCTCGTCAACACCTGTGAATCGGGATGGTATCCAGAATTGATTCCAGTGAATGATCAAAAAAATTAAGATAATAGTGCCGAGCAATCCCATCGAGCGGGAATACCACTTGCTTCCTCGGTTACCCATTTTCACCTGGTAACCAATACCTCTTTTACTTCTATTCTGAAAGGTAAGCACGAGGCCCTGTATAATATGAATGAAGAAAAAAACGAACAAGCCAATTTCTAATATTCTGATTAGAATCATTGAACCCATAAAATGTGCCGCCTTATTGAACATTTCGCCATGATCATTTTCATCGAACAAAGTCGCGAAAATGCAGGAATTGATACTGACATGCACAACAAGAAAACAAACGAGAAACAATCCCGTAAGACCCATCAAAAACTTTTTGCCTATCGAAGAAGTGAAAAACTCAGACCATTTCATATTGCTGCTTTGGTTATTGAGCGTGAAATCAAAAAAGAAGTTGCCGCAAAAATAGTACAGGAATGCTTTCAAAATGGATTTAACAGGGATTTTTTGTTTGGCGCCCCGTTTCAAACAAAAACCTGATCAATCGTGTTTCCATAAGTGTGGATCCAGCAATCATCGCGACAGGTTACCAGCCTCCCAGAATATCGCAAACCCAACATTAAAAAATATCCAAGGCAAACAAAAAACCTTGAAGATTGTCAAATACTTCAAGGCTCTTGGCTGGACAGCAATCCTCATGTATATATAACCGTGAAATTATTTCCCTCCAAACACTTTCTTCAGTATATCAGTAGCCTGCGCTGCCGGGTCCTTGCGGATCTTTGACTCTTCCTGAGCAACATAATAAAATATGCCAGCAAGTGCTTTTTGAGTGACGTAAGAAGAAAGGTCGCTGTTTACCTTCTTAAATGTAGTAGGCAAACTATTGTAGGCGTCTGTAACGGTTTTCCAGTATTTAGTCGCGTTTGTTTTTTGAAGTGAAGTATCAATCACTGGCTTAAAGGCAGTAGTCAGCTGAGGCGAAGTCGTTTTTTTAAGATAAGAAGTAGCTGCGGTATCAGACCCGCGCAAAATGCCGAGCGCATCGCTGATGCTCATATTTTTCACGGCACTTACAAAAATCGGCGCCGCGGATTTTGATGCGTCTTCGGCTGCACGGTTCATACTTAATATGGCATCATCAACTAAATTCCCCATGCCCACGCTGCGCAAAGTTTTCTCCACTTTCTGCGCTTCAGGCGGCATTAATACCTTCACTACAGCATCTTTAAAAAACCCGTCGGCGGCAGACAGTTTGCTAGCACTTTTTTGTGTACCCACGGTTAATGCTTCTTTGAGTCCTCTTACAATCTCGTCACTGCTTAATCCGGCACCAGCATTAGAGTTATTCCCGCCGACGGCCTTTTTTATGCCATTAAGCACATCGCTTTGCGCGTGTACGCATACAAGAAAAGAAAAGAACATAAAAAGTAAAACTGATAATTTTTTCATCTTAAGAATTTATTTTATTGTAGAAGTAATCAATTATGAACGAATTGCTGGTTCTATTATTTTAGCAGGAGGGTAAATACTAAAGTAATCTGTCAAATAAAATAAAATGTTAAACTTCATAAACCATGCCACTCAAATTCCGGGGCTTTGGGCATTTGCTCAAAAACACCGATTACTTGCACAGGAGGAGTGGCCAGCTTTCTTTGTAACGTATTTATCCACGCCCCGTCCACGGTGACCACAGCAGACAATATATTTTTATCTTTTACCAGTTGATGGCTGATGGTCCACCGCGAGTAATCTTTTCTTGCCTTCAATATTTGCAGGTTAATATGCAAGGCATCGCCAAGCCTGATTTCTTTTCTAAAGACGGCTTCTTCCCTGAACAGTACCGGACCGACACTTAATTCCTGCATTAATGTGTTTGTCAACCCGTGCTCCTCCAAAAAACATATTCGGCAATACGCTCCGTAGTCATAATACACCGAATGGCGGAGATGAAAATTCGGGTCAAGGTCCGCCCATCTTATTTCAAGAGGTTTTAGATATTCGTTCATTTGTTTTTGTTTGAGAGCCAAAATTATTAGATTGCATGAAAGGATTGCTTACTCACTTGAATTTTAATGCAAAAAATAGCATCCATATTTTTTATTTCTCTTCTCGTATTTTTTCAATATGGGAAGGTGTTAAGTTATTTGCATTGCTTGATCGAAAACGTTATAAATACCGGCTCTGTATATTGCGATTGCCAAAAGCAAATTAAAGACAATGCGGCTAATACATCATCAAGTGCGCCGCAAAAAACAACTTTTAAAGAAAAACTCCCTGATAATCTGTTTACTTACCGTAAACAGACAATATCGCAAAATGATGAACCAGAAAGCGTACTGAATTGCATCTCAAATAAATCCCTCGTGCTTTCGATAGGATTTTACGGTTCTATTTTTCAACCGCCAAGAGCATAGTCATTCACTCTTTTTCAGCACTTTTAAAGCACAAAATTATTT
>DATMMJ010000402.1:0-24250 GCA_035569795.1 Puia sp.
ATACTGTTTTAGAAAATGAGCGTGTCCTGCTTAGACCGCTCCAAGAAAGTGACATAGAGTTCCTGCTACCCTTTGCGATGAATGAACCCGATACCTGGAAATATTCTTTGGTAAGCCCGGCAGGTGAAAAAGGGATGAAAAACTATATTGATGCGACCCTTAAGCTGCGCGAACAAAAAAAAGAATATCCCTTTATCGTTTTCGATAAGGCGTCAGCGAGGTATGCAGGGAGCACGCGGTTTTATGATATACAACTAACAGATCTTACAACCCAGCTTGGCTATACATGGTATGGAAGCGCCTTTCGTCGCTCGGGACTAAACAGGCACTGCAAATTATTAATGCTCTGTTATGCTTTTGAATCCTGGGGCATGGAAAGAGTGGAATTCAGAGCAGACGCAAGAAATGAAAATTCCATTGCCGCGATGAAAGCTATCGGTTGCACGGTCGAAGGAATTTTAAGAAGCTCTCTGTTCATTGCCTCTGGCGGAAGAAGGGACTCGATCATTTTATCTATCTTAAAACAGGAGTGGTTTGATCACGTGAAAGAGCAACTAATCAAAAAGATATCGCTGGAGCCCCCGGAAGCGAAATCGTAACGGAGCTGGTGCATTCCAGGCTCATGTAAATCCTGAACTCCTTACCACTTAAGTTTCTTCCCACTCTCCCAATCCTTTTCTCACCAGGACGGGGTCTTCGCCCGTGCAGTCAATCACAGTAGAAGGCACCGTGCCACCTGGTCCGCCATCTACAATGATATCAACCAGGTTCTTAAAATTCTCATGTATCAATTCAGGCGCTGTGTATTCTTCCACCATTTCCCCCGGCATGGACGCGCTTAATATGGGGCTTGCCAGCTGTTTCACGATCGTGCGTGCAATAAAGTTATCAGGGACTCTCAGACCTATTGTATTTTTTTTACTCTTCAAAATTTTTGGCACTTGTTTGCTCGCGGGCAAAATAAAAGTGTAAGGTCCTGGCAAACAGCTTCTCAGTACCCGGTACAGTGGAGTGGAAATGCTTTTAGTATAAGTGCTCAGATCACTCAAGTCGTAACAAACAAACGACAATTGGGCTTTCAAAGGCTCGACATTTTTTATCCTGCAAATGCGCTCAATGGCTTTATGCCGGAATATATTGCAGCCTAATCCGTATATTGTATCGGTTGGGTAAATAATGATGCCTCCATCCATCAGGCATTCCGAGATAGTCCGAATATTCCTGGGCTGTGGGTCATCAGGATGAACATGCAAGAACATGCTAGCAATGTAAGCAAAAAAGCTGTGGGTGACTGGACTCAAAGGGGGGGCTTTCAAGTATTCCTTTAAACAAAATGTTGGTTACGAGCTCCTGGCTACCGAGCGCCTTAACAACATTTCATTAACCCATATAACATTAATTTTGCTAAAACCCCAAAATATGCACCTCCGGTCAATTGATAAAGTCGAAAGTATTGCCGCTGAAGATTTTAGAGAAAATTACTATACACAGATGAAGCCACTCGTGATGACGGGGCTTGCAAAGCAGTGGCCTGCCTACACAAAGTGGGACTGGGATTATTTCAAATCGATTTTGGGTGATGTGCAGGTGGGAATATACAATAACATAAAAAGCGACGCCTACACTCCCATCAATACGGCCGATGAGTATATGCAATTTGGCGATTATATTGATATGGTTCGTCATGGGCCGGCAGCCTGGCGCATTTTTTTATTTAACATTTTTGAGCATGCTCCGCAAACAACCAAAGACTTTATCTGGCCGGAAGAACTGATGAAAGGATTTGTAAAGCGGTACCCCATGCTCTTCGTCGGCGGCCAGGGATCGATTACCCACATGCATTTTGACATCGATCTGTCGCATATACTCCACACACAATTTGTAGGAAGAAAAAGGGTGTTATTGTTTCCGTTTGAGGAACAGTATAAACTTTACCGCAAACCATGGGAAGTGCTTAGCCTGGTAAATTTTGAAAAATATTTCGACGGCGAGCACAATAAACTTGATCTGGAAAAATTTCCCGCACTTACGCTTGCAAAAGGATATGAGGTGATTTTAGAGCATGGCGACACACTATTTATGCCTGCGGGATATTGGCACCATATGGAATATCTGGACAGTGGATTTGCGATGAGTCTGCGCGCAATGCAATCCTCTATTAATGGAAAATTGAAGGGAGCCTGGTATTTGTTCGGCATGCGGGGGATAGATACCCTGATGAAAAGAACGGCGCCCGAATGGTGGTATAACATTAAAAAAGAAAAGACATTCCACGCAGCAGCAAGAGAGCTTGAAAATCACAGCCAGTAAGCGTTTCAGAGATCCTCCATTTTTTCAAAAGCAGCATGCGTAGTTTCCGCAATAAAAAATTTACAAAATTTATTGCTTTTTAAGAAAACAACCTTTACTTTTACGCAGCTTATGAAAGTAACAATCCTTTACTATAATGAGCAACTTTCAAAAACCCTATTCCATCCAATTTCCATTCATATTTCCAATTCCGCGAAAATTTTTTCTTAATTCGTTTGTTACAAGATTATTTCTTTTTTGATTGTATACTAAGTTTCGTCCGATCAGCCCTTTTAAAATTACTTCCGTACAAAATTCACCTATACTATTTTTGAGAACCCCTAAAGTTTTTTGAAGTAATCATAATAGCCTTATTTATTTATGCAGCAGTAACAATTGGAGTGGCCTTACAACCTAAAGAAATTATTTTAGCGAGATTGTCAGATTTTTAACCCTGTGTCACTTTCCATCCATTGCTCTGCATTTGTATTTTAATCGCTTCTTTTTGATTAGCCTTTTTAGATTTTTTTTATCCTGTTTGGGATAATAGTCCGTGCCCCTTTGTTGCAGCAACAGAATAGTAAAAAAGTTTTTGCTCGTGATAGGGAATTTTAAACAAGAGCTGAGAAGTAATTTATAGAAGGATTTAATATGCAACCTTCAACATTTTTCTTTTTGTGGTTTCAGAGGTAAGCACAGGCCGGCGATGTCTATCGCTGGCTCTTTTGTATCTAGACCACAGGATAAGATTTCGCTGTGAATAAACCAATAAAAAAAACCCTCGTCTAGGCGGGGGTTTTACCATTATAAAAATATCTGTTCTACAGTATGGTCCAAGTCTCACTGCCTTGCAGCAATTTATCCAAATTGCCTTTGCCTTTGGATGCAATCACATCTTCAATCTGCAGGCTCATCATTTCTTCATAGCATGGCCGGGACGTTTCATAAAAAATGCCGAAGGGCCTTGGCAGATGCCCTTGGATGGTCGGATCATCAAACATGCGAACCAAAATCTGTGCTTTATAAAAATCTTTTTCATCATGTATCCATAAATCATCGGCGCTTATCCCATTGCCTATTTCAACAATTACCGGCTTGAAGCCATCTAGGGTGATGCCCTTTTCTTGTTTTGCTCCAAAAACAAGTGGCTTGCCATGCTCTAGAAATAAAGTCTCCACAGGTTTTGAACCCTTCTCTGTAAAAATCTCAAATGCGCCATCATTGAATATATTGCAGTTTTGATAAATTTCTAAAAAGGAGGCGCCCTTATGCTGATGGGATCGTATTAGCAATTGCTGCAGGTGTTTGGGGTCGCGATCCATGCTTCTTGCAATAAATGTTGCATCTGCTCCCATTGCCAGTGCCAGCGGATTAAAGGGGTGGTCAATGCTTCCAAATGGAGTTGATTTGGTTATTTTATTTTCTTCTGAGGTAGGCGAATACTGCCCCTTGGTTAGACCATAAATCTGATTGTTGAATAGCATAATATTCACGTCAAAATTCCTGCGAAGCAAATGGATGGTATGATTGCCTCCAATGCTGAGGCTGTCGCCATCGCCGGTGACAATCCAAACGCTTAAGTCCGGGCGGGTTGCTTTGATCCCGGAGGCAATGGCTGTCGCACGCCCGTGAATGGAGTGCATCCCATAAGTGTCCATATAATAAGGGAACCGGCTACTGCAGCCTATTCCGGAAACTATTACAATATTTTCTTTGGGGATGCCTAAGGAGGGCATTATTTTTTGCACTTGCGCTAAAATGGAATAGTCGCCGCAGCCAGGGCACCAGCGGACTTCCTGATCAGTGGCAAAATCCTTGGCTGTTAAAGGGGCTTGGGGAATCGTTATTGGTTCGCTCATGATAGTTGATTACCTACAAATTTACTCATTTACTGTTAATAATTCTTTAATGGTTGAACGATAAATGAAAGTATATAATTGTTTTAGAGCGATAAAAAACGCTTTGGCGCGATATTTTATCTTCTTGTTGCCTTTGCGCCTCTGGCGCATTGGTAACGAATTCGTACATTCATCATCCAAAATTAATTGCAATGAAAGGACTCTTTTTTTCTATCATTTCGTCAATGGTTATCCATTTTGCTCCTTTTGCACAATCTAGTAAGCAGTGGGTAAAAGTAACCGATATGCTGAAAATAAAAGCTATGAGCGGAGTGACCATCTCCGTCGATGGCAGCAAAACAGCCTTCACTGTCAACAGTATTGAACCCGACGGTGAGAGCAAATGGGATTTTAAATATGTGAATCACATTTATGTGGTCCCGACGGACGGCTCCTCTGCGCCAAAGGAACTCACGGTGAAAGAAAGTTCATCGCAGCCTGCTTTCAGCCCTGACGGCAAACAGATTGCATTTGTTCGGTTGGTAGAGGCAAAGCCCCAAATATTTATCATTTCTTTGGATGGCGGCGAGCCCTTTCAATTTACTCATTTTAAGTATGGCGCGGGAACGCCCAAATGGGCACCGGGTGGTAAACAAATTCTTTTCTCCTCAAATATTGGCCTTAGGGAATTGGTAAAAGACTCCTTGCTGAACCCGGGTCACCGGCTCCCTGCATGGCCTTTTGAAAAGCCGGGACTTAATAACCAGGAGTCCTTACAACAAATCACTGCAAAGCCAGACCCGGACGGTAGTATGGAAGAGATCCGCTCTTATCTGGATCAGGACGTCACGGATAAAAAAGCTAAAGTGGTTGACAAGCTTAGCTTTCAAGACGAACTCACAGTAAATGCGGATATAAGTTTCAATCATTTTTTTACTCAAGATATTACCCCAGGCGCTGAGGCCCGCGAGCTTACCCACGGCTTCTATAATTTTTTAAATGCAGAATTCACTCCCGATGGGAAACAGTTGGTCATTACCGCCCTTATTGATTCTACCCAGCATCCGGACAGGGTCCTAGAGACCGCGGTTTATATCGCCGATGCAAACGGAAACAACTTAAAATTGTTACTGGGAGAGAAGGGCAAAACCTACACGAGTGCCACCGTTTCCCCGTTGGGTAAATGGCTTGCATTCCAGTATGGGCCAACTTCCTTTATCTCTGTACCCACACTTGCTTTTATGCCTTTGAATGGAAAGACGAGCGACATTACAGATATTGTCTTTGACCGAAATAAAAATAATTTTGTGTGGAGCACGGATGAAAAATATCTATACTTTGCGGCCCCGTCCAATGGCAGCGTTCCTTTATACCGCGCAAATATCCAATCAAAAAAAACTGAGCAGCTTACGGACTACAGTAGTGGTATTGGAAGCTTTGATTTGAAGGCTAACCGTCTTGTATATGTGAAAACAGAAGTGGCTGACCCTTTTGAATTGTACACGGCAGACGCTCAGGCGCAAAACCAAAGGCGGGTCAGCACGCTGAATTATGATTGGGTTAAACTTAAACAATTGACCTTCCCTGAAAAGCATGAATTCAAAAATGACAAAGGGGAGACGATTGAATATTGGGTAATGAAGCCAACCGGTTATGAAGTGGGAAAAAAATATCCTTTACTGTTGGATATCCACGGCGGTCCTTCTGCGATGTGGGGGCCGGGCGAATCCACCATGTGGCATGAGTTCCAGTTTTTTTGCAGTAAAGGGTATGGAGTAGTGTATTGCAATCCGCGCGGCTCAGGGGGTTACGGGCTTGATTTTTTGCGGGCAAATGTCAACGATTGGGGAACCGGTCCCACCAGTGATGTACTCACCGCCCTGGATAAAACTGTCTCAGAGCAACCATGGGTAGATACGTCAAGACTTGTGGTAAGCGGCGGATCGTATGCAGGCTATCTTGTTGCATGGATCATCGCCCATGACCACCGGTTTAAGGCGGCGTGCTCTCAGCGCGGTGTATACGACCTCTCCACTTTTTTTGGCGAAGGGAATGCGTGGCGGTTGGTGCCAAATTATTTTGGTGGCTATCCGTGGGAAAAGGCAGCGAAGGCGAGTCTGGAGAGAGAATCGCCCATCACCTATGTACAGAATATCACTACGCCCTATATTATTTTTCATGGGGAGAGCGACCGGAGAACAGGTTTTGTGCAAGGCGAGATGCTTTATCGAAGTCTAAAAGTTTTAGACAGGCCTGTAGAATACGTGCGCCATCCCGGAGCAACCCATGAATTGACGCGCAGTGGTGATAACCGCCAGCGCATTGACCAGATGCTCCGCACCTATGAATTTTTTGAAAGATGGTTGAATAAAAAGTAGCCATGCAATGAAAAAAATAAAAGACATTTTTACCTGTTGGGTGTTTGTTACCTTTAGCATGTGCGCCTGCTGCTCTTGCGAAAGCCAAACCATAAATAATAAAAGCCTTGCAACCGAGTGGATCAATATCCTAAACGCGCACGACACGACTGGACTCAGCAGGCTATACTCAGATAGTGCAAAATTAGCGTCGCCCAACTGGGAAGGGTTTATCTCAGGCCGTGATGCAGTAAAACAAACCTACAGCCGCTACTTCAGCTCAACGCCCGATTTGCAGCACAGCATCAATAATATCCTGTCCACTGACAGCGCGGTAATCATTGAATATACTTTTTATGGCACACTGTTAAACCCCGAACACAATACTCCTGAGTATATGCGTGGGAAAAAATATTCCCTCAATGCTTGCACGGTAATGAGCATACGCAATAGAAAAATAACCAAGCAGCAAACCTATTTTGACCAGGTCTCTTTTCTAAAGCAAATGGGCTTTTTTGATCAGAGATAAGTTACAATAATTGCCTGAGATTGTTCGTTGTTACACTACTGGTACCCCCTCAAGAGTGAAAGCCACTGATCAAGATATTGCTCAACAGATTTTTAGATTGTATCTTGCCACAAAAAATTTTGAAAGCTAACCCAGGCATTGCCCGGCGAAGTTTTTATAAAATTCCGAAACCATATATAAAAAATGGAAAATTTTACAAAGCTCTCTATTCTGATCCCGGTTTATAATGAAGGCCCGACAATCCATCTTATCCTTAACAGGATACGAGATGTTAAACTGATAAACAATATTCAAAAAGAGTTGATCCTGGTGAATGATTGTTCAACAGACAATACAGAAGCCTCCATCCAAAAATATATACAAGAAAACCCTGACATAGATATTCGTTATTATAAACATGAAAAAAATCAGGGGAAGGGAGCGGCCATCCATACCTGCATTCCAAAAGCAACCGGGGAATATTCCATTATCCAGGATGCTGACCTGGAATACGATCCTGAAGAATTCAACCTGCTTATCCAGCCGGTGCTGCGTGGTGCTGCCGACGTGGTATACGGCTCCCGTTTTTCCGGAGGAAACGCGCACCGCATACTTTTTTTCTGGCATTCCATCGGTAATAAATTTCTTACTTTTCTTACCAATATGTTCACCAACCTGAATCTTACGGATGTGCATACCTGTTATAAGCTCATAAAAACCACCACGCTGCAGCAAATTCCATTAAAAGAAAAAAGATTCGCGATTGACCCGGAGCTTACAGCAAAAATTTCTCGGATACCGGACATAAGGATTTACGAAGTAGGGATTTCCTATTATGGTCGCACCTATGCGGAAGGGAAAAAAATCAACTGGAAGGACGGCATCAGCGCGCTTTATTCCATAGTAAAATATAATGTGTTTTCAAGATGACCAGCCACGAAAGTCTTCCGAAAATCACAGATGCCGCGGGACTCGAGACACTGGAAATTTTTGCGGATACGGGTAAGTTCAACCTTTGGCTATTTGAAACGCTTGCCTCCTATTGCAAGGACAATGTACTGGAAATCGGGAGTGGTATTGGCAATATTTCTGCATTTTTACTCTCTCGTTTCAACTCTGTTTCGTTAAGCGATTTAAGAACGGAATATTGTGCACTGCTGGAACAAAAATTTGCCCGCAATGCCCATCTTCAAAGCGTTTATTGTATTGACCTATCAGAAAAAGATTTTGAAAAAAAATACCCTGCATTGAAAAATGGGTTCGATACCATAATCGCATCCAATGTAGTTGAGCACATTCCCGACGATCATCTTGCCATAAGCAATTGCAGATGGATGTTGCGTCAAGGTGGCCGGCTCGTGGTTCTGGTGCCGGCATATAACCTGCTGTATAACAATTTTGACAAAGAGCTTGGGCATTTTCGCAGGTATAATAAAAAAACGCTATCAGCGCTTTTTCTGGCAGAAGGGTTTGAAATTGTTCACTCTGAGTATTTCAATTTTGCTGGTATTTTTGGCTGGTGGTTTTCAGGAACTATTCTCAGAAAAAAGGTTTTACCGAAAAACCAACTGACCCTGTACAATAAATTGATTCCGTTGATTCGGCTGGCTGACAATTTAGTGATGCGCCACATGGGCCTTTCTGTAATTGTTGCCGGAGAAAAAAAATAAAATACAGTTATGCTAAACCAGCCTGCTTACGCTTTGCCCTCCGGGTTAATAATTATTATCAAATGCGCTTTTTTTGCGATTGCGGCGGTGTACCTCCTAGATTGCTTCACGCCGCTTCGCCTGCATTATGATTCTGTCCGCTACTATGCGATCAAGGATTGCATCGAGTTTGGCTGTCCGCCGGATTCCGCAGCAGCAAACGACTATTTCCCGTACGGGTATACGGTGCTGTTACTCTTGCTCTCAAAGCTTGGTATCCTAAAATCATTTTCCATCGTTCTGATAAATTCCATATTCCTGGTGTCGGCTTTATATTTCTTGTATAAAGTTTTTGAAGGCAGTTTTCCAAAATATCTTTTCTTTTTTATTGTAATGATAAACTGGCTTTTTGTAAAGTTTGTCACCCACCCATTATCAGAAATGCAGTACCTGTTTTTTTCTTTAGCGAGCGTCTTAATGTATTACCGCTTTACGCAGCAAAAGAAAATTGGCTTTCTTTTACTATCTCTTTTCTTTGGATGGCTGGCATTTATGACCCGTACGGTGGGGATCACACTTGTGGGGGCCATCGCCGTCGGGCTCGTTTGGGAATACCGGGTACAACAGATCGCTTTTTTCAAAAAAAATAAATTTTGGGTCATTGGGATACTCGTGGTGATAACGGGCGCACTTGTAGTCTTCTCGAAGCCGCTTGGCATAAACCATTATGGCAGTGTACTCTCAGAACATTTCAAAGAGGCACCATTTTTTAAAAGAATGGGTTGGCGATTTAAAGAATGGGGAGAACTTTTTATTAATGCACCTTCAAACAAAGTGATCGACAGGCTTGCAGGCGAAGCAGGAAGGCTGGCGTATGAGGCAGTTGGCTTTATTATTTTTTGTTGGTTTGTATATGTGGTGTATTTCCGGAAAAACAATATCCCATTTTTTATTAAGGCTTATATACTATTTTATTGCATCATCATGTTCAACTGGCCTTTTAACGATCCGCGCTTTTGGGTGCCTATCATGCCCATCATAGCAGCAGTTGTTCTACAGGCATTGTTTGCCACTCCGAGTAAAATACTTAAAGTCTTTTCCCTTGTGCTGTTGGTAGTATACATTGCTTTAGGGGCATTTGCGTCCGGGTATATGGTGTATACTTCTTTAAATAAAAAAGTTTTTGCAAGAACCCAGGCTAAAGGGACTTACCGGAGCGAATATGAAATACACTTTTATGGAAAGCCCTTAAGTGATACCGTCACGCAGGTAGATAAGGACGTAATTGAACTGTTGAGGAGATATGATTGACGGGAGGGCAGAACTATTTACCAGCCCTCGCGCCCCGAGTCTGGGGCTTTCTTAAGTATGCCATTTGTGTAAATGGTATCTTCGGTGCTCCGGTGATGTGTTAGATTTGCCTGCAGGTTTTCGTTTTGAGAGTTCAAAATTTACGCAATAGTGAAACTATCTAATTTAGCAGCAACATTAAGAGGTTCAGAAATTGTAAGTCTTGGCGGGGAGATACGTGAAAAAATAAGACAGGGAGCAAAAATCTACAATTTTACCGTGGGCGATTTTGACCCAAAAATATTTCCCATACCGCAAGAATTGGAAGATGAGATTGTTCAGGCTTACAGAAGTCATTTCACAAATTATCCCGCGGCAGAAGGCAATCTGGACTTGCGCGAATCCATTTGTTTTTTTCTCAAACAACGATCTCACTTAGAGTACACCCCTCAGGAGATTTTGGTTGCAAGCGGCGGCCGGCCTTTAATATATGCGCTCTTCAGGACTGTGGTTGATAAAGGAGACAAGGTGATCTATGCAGTGCCTTCCTGGAACAATAATCACTACGCGCATTTCAATGAAGCAACACATATTGTCGTGGAAACAAAACCCGAAAATGATTTTATGCCTTCGGCTGAAGATATCGAGCCGCACATTTCGGGCGCTACGCTCATCTGTTTGTGTTCGCCTCAAAACCCAACAGGCACAACTATCACCAAACGAGATTTAGAAGGTATTTGCGATATGGTGCTAAAAGAAAATCAAAGCAGGGGCAGGAGTGAAAAAAAACTTTTCATGATGTATGACCAGATGTATTGGCATCTTACCTACGGGGATCTGGTGCATTATGATCCTGTATCCCTTAGGCCGGAAATGAAACCCTATGTCGTTTACATTGATGCGATAAGCAAAGTGTTTGCTGCAACAGGGCTAAGAGTAGGATGGAGTTTCGGACCCAGCGAAATTATGGATAAGATGAAGGCGATACTTGGCCATATTGGCTCCTGGGCGCCCATGGCTGAACAAAAGGCAACTGCAAAATTTTTATTGCAAACCAATAGCATCGATGCATACCTGCATCATTTTAAAGCAGCCATCTCTCAAAGACTACAAGCAATTTATACGGGATTCATCCAGCTCAAAACCGAAGGCTTCCAGGTGGACTGCATTGCGCCGCAGGCTGCCATTTATCTCACTATCAAAATTGATTTGGTAGCAAAAAAGACGGCTGCCGGAAAATTACTCGTCTCACAGGCTGATGTAACTTCTTATATTTTGGACCAGGCCGGGCTGGCTGTAGTCCCATTTTCTGCATTTGGCGCCAACAAAAATTCGCCCTGGTACAGGTTGAGCGTGGGCACCTGCCATTTAAAAGATATACCTGAAATGATTGGTAATTTAAAACAGGCAATGCAGACACTATCCTGAAAAAACAAAAAGCGCTTGGGAGGCGCTAGATACTCTCTGTTAATTCTTATTACAGACAAACTGAAACGGCCTGAGCCTGTTTTGTCTGATCAATTGCTGCATCGGACGAGGCCTATCAATAATTTTATATTTATTCAAATCAAAAATTTCGTGTACGGCGCAAAATTTTTCAATCGTCTCATAGTGAAAAAGCATCTCGTTTAAACGCTCAAGCTCATTTTCTATGAACTTTTCATTCATGTATTCGTCTTTCACAAGAACAAGCAAGTCTCTGTCAGAAGTCTTCATTCAAAATTAGAATTAGATTTTAATAACCAACCATGCCTTTGTTTATTCCGCATCCGCAACGCTTGGACGATCCACCTATCCTGTTGCCTGAACTACAACCCGAGATTGCGATTGCAAGAATTACAATTAGAAAAATCAATGATACTTTTCGTTTTTCCATAGAAATAGGTTGCTAAATTACACTTTTTTGTACTCAAAACACGGTAACATTTGACAGACATTCCCGAAACCTTCAATGCTAATAACGCAAAAATCAAGGTACTTGTTGCCCCCCTTGATTGGGGCCTAGGGCATGCAACGCGTTGTATACCAATAATCAGGCAACTATTAAAAGCTGATTATGAAGTGCTTATTGCAGCTGAAAAAGCTCAGGCGCAGTTGCTCCAAGATGAATTTCCGCTCTTAAGACATGTGCCCTTGCGCGGTTACAGGCTAAAACTTGGAGGAAAAAGTGTCAATACTACATTAAAAATTCTGGTCCAAATCCCCAAGATATTGATTCAAATCAATCGGGAGCACCGGTGGTTAAAAATATTTTTAAAAAAAGAGCATGTGCATGCGGTCATTTCTGACAACCGCTATGGCCTGCATTCAAAAAAAATAATCTCTATTTTTATAACCCATCAGCTTTGTATCAAAACCCCTTTTGGAAAAACGTTCGAAAAAAAATTACAGAGACTGAATTACCACTTCATTGACAAATTTTCGATGTGCTGGGTTCCTGATTTTTCAAATGAAAATCCGCTTGCTGGGCATCTATCTCACCCCAGTACATTACCGGCCACACCTGTTCGATACGTTGGCCCCTTATCGAGATTTGAAAAAAAAGAGGCTCCATGTATTTACAGGCTCCTCATACTACTATCCGGCCCCGAGCCAGCGAGAACTATACTCGAAAAGATTTTATTAAAGAAATTAGAATCATTTAATGAAAAAATAATTTTCGTGCGGGGCCTGCCCGGAGAAAAAAAAATAATTCCGTCGGCTCCAAATGTCGAAATGTACAACCATTTATCAGCTTCCAGGTTGAATGAAAAAATATGCCAATCCTCCTTAGTTATCTGCCGCTCAGGTTATAGCACCGTGATGGATTTAACAAAGCTTGGGAAAAAATGTATTCTGATACCAACTCCCCGGCAAACAGAACAGGAATACCTTGCAGATTATCTTTTCCAAAAAAAAATTGCATTGAAAGTAAATCAAAAAGATTTTTCGCTACCACAAGCGCTTGTTGCCGCCGAACAATTTTCTTTTGTAAAACAGGAACATCAAGATGACCAATTGCTGGAGGCGGCCATCCGTGCATTGACCAAAACCCTTTACAACTAAAAAAAACCACCTCAGCTGCTTTGCTCCATTTTTGGATAATTGAACAGCAGGAGTTCCTTTGTCGATTGGGAAAATTCGCTCCACGAAGCTGCAGGGGCCCGCACAGCAAAGACGCTACAGGTGGGCATATTATCTATCTCGGCTAAAGCAAAAGTATTCACGAATGCCGTTATGCCGGGGTTGTGAGAAAACAGTGCAACGGTAGCGTAATCGTTGCTGAGTCCGGATACTACTTTATTGAATGTTTCCACCGATGCATGATATAACTCAGGAAGGTAGAGTATTTCACTTTCCCGGATCCCAAATTCTTTTATAAAAAGCGTTGCTGTTTTTTTTGCACGTTTGGCAGGGCTTGAAACAAAATGGTCAATAGCAATTTTATTTCTGATGAGTCGTTTTGCCATTTCCACTGCTTCTTTTTTTCCCCTTTCATTTAGTGGTCTGTCAAAATCATTGAGCACATCGCCCTGCCAACTACTTTTGGCATGTCTTATTAAAACAAGAGTTTTCATGATAAATAAAAAGTTACTTGGCAACAGTCACCAGGGCAAAACCAAAGGTATTTTAATAGCCCCTTACATTTTTGCCTTCCATAAAGTTAATAAAAGCCTTGTTCACCACCTTGTTGCCGCCCGGCGTGGGATAGTTTCCTGTAAAGTACCAATCTCCTGTATTGGTAGGGCACGCGCGGTGCAATGATTCAATCGTTTGATAAATCACTTGCACGGGTATCGTGACTTCGGGCGGAGTGATGAGCTCGGCTATTTTTGCCGAGAGCTGTTCTAAATTAAAATACCGGTAGAGTTGCTGTACTACGTTTTCTGTATGAAGCTGGCCTGTTCGCTGCATTTCCTTACATTTCTCATAGAGTTCGGCCAGGCAATTCTCCTTGCCGTTTTCTTTCATCAGTGCGATTGCTGCGCGAAAAGCTATGAAGTCTCCGAGTTTACTCATGTCAATACCGTAGCAATCAGGATACCGGATCTGCGGAGCAGAAGAAATGACGATAATCTTCTTTGGTTCGAGCCTGGCCAGCATGCGCACGATGCTTTCCCTTAAAGTGGTGCCACGAACAATGGAATCATCTATTACTACTAGTGTGTCCTCCCCTTTGTTGACTGTGCCATAGGTTACATCATATACATGCTGCACCATTTCATTGCGGCTCACATCTTCGGTAATAAAAGTCCGCATCTTCACGTCTTTGATGGCCACTTTCTCCACTCTTATTTTTCGGCTGATCATTTCCGTTAGTTTCTCTTCGGTATAATCTTTTCCCCAGGAAAGTATGCGCTGTATCTTTACTTTTTCCAGATAATCATCCATGCCCTTCCACAAACCATAAAATGCAACTTCTGCCGTGTTGGGTATAAAGGAAAAAATGGTGTTCTTCAAATCGCTGTTGATGGCATTGAGCACCTGCTCACTCAGGTTATACCCTAGTGCGATGCGCTCACGATATATTTTTTCATCACTGCCCCGTGAAAAATAAATGCGTTCAAAACTGCAGGCCCTTCTCTCCTTTGGTTCAAGCAATTTTTCTAGAGAGACCTTGCCATCCCCTTTCACAATCAACCCCATGCCAGGCATCAGTTCTTTCACCTCATTTTCTTCCACGTTGAAAACGGTCCGGATGGCGGAGCGCTCAGAAGCCGAAACGACGATCTCCTCATTTATAAAATAATAGGCAGGCCTGATACCGTGGGCGTCTCTGAATACAAATGCATCGCCATTACCCACTAAACCACCAACAGTGAAGCCTCCATCAAAAAGAGAAACAGCTCTTCTAAGGACGTTTGCGATGTCCAAGTTACCGGGACTGGTCTCGTCTGCCTGCACCAAAAAATGATGGATCACTTCCATCATCGCCGCCAGGTCGCTTTGCTTTTGAAAATCTCCGGGCTCCACGTTGATTAGTGCGAAGAGCTCATCGGTGTTTACGAGATTGAAATTGCCTGCAAGGGCGAGATTGCGCGAGGGAATAATATTGCGTTTAATAAAGGGATGGCAAAATTCAACATTATTTTTCCCATGCGTGCCATAGCGTAAATGGCCAAGTAACAATTCCCCAAGGAAAGAAATATGGCCTTTCATCAAACCAGGATGCTTGGTTATATCTGGCTGATATTTTTCAAGTTCTTTGAGTTCTGCAAAAATTTTTGAGAAGATCTCGGCTATTGGCTGACTTACAGTGCTCCTTATCCTATTTAAGAAGGGGTGGCCTGGCTCGACATTTAATTTTACGGATGCTACACCTGCTCCGTCCTGGCCCCGATTGTGCTGCTTTTCCATGAGCAGGTACAACTTATTTAAGCCATACAGTACGGTACCGTACTTCTGCAAGTAATAAGAAAATGGTTTGCGAAGCCTGATGAATGCTAATCCGCATTCATGTTTTATTTCATCGCTCATGAATAAAAATGAAGCGCAAAGCTAGCAAAAATTCAACAGTTGAGCGTTAATCTATGTTAAGAAAATCAGTTGCTGACCGTTGCTGTCGTTTTCCATTTGCCGAGGTTGGTGCAACGCTTGTATTCGTCATCTATTAAAATATAGTATGTAGGAATTTTTGAAGTGAACCATTTTTCAAGAGCATGCTGCTTTCTTTCGTCCAAAGCCTTCTGCGAGATCCTGTTGTAGTCATCTTTTAAGTTTTCCCTGTGTGGTTCTGATTTGGAAATAAGTTCAATGATGTGCACCCCTTTTTTCCCTTTTTCATCAAGAAAGGCCGTGGGCGGGGAATATTCCCCAACTTTTAAATCTTTCAACAACTTTACGACCTCTTTGTCCAGTTGATCAATAGTTAAATAAGTGGATCCGTCACGGCCCATTTTGCGTCCAGCCGTAAATTTCGCATTGGGGTCATCACTATACTTTACCACCGCTTCTCCAAATGGTATTGCGCCGGCAATCAGCTGCAGCCGTATGGAGTCAAGCTTTTGAATTGCTATATTGGTTTCCGGGTCTGTAATTTGGGGTATCCTCAGGATATGGCGTATTCTTGCATCATCGCCGTTACGGCTCACCATCTGAATGATGTGATAGCCAAACTGCGTTTTGATTACTGGCGAGATCTGACCATCTTTTAACCGGAAGGCAGCCGCCATAAAAGTAGGATCCCATTGTTTGTCACTGCGATTAAGATCATATTCACCTTCTTTGTCTTTGCTCCCTGGATCATCTGAATAAAGTTTTGCTAATGTTCCGAATTTTTTTTGTCCGGCCTCCACTTGTCTTTTAAAATCGGTAAGCTCCTCTATCGCAAGTACTTCGATGTCACGGCTTGCTTTGGGATATACAACTATCTCTCCTATCTGAAATTCAGATTCATAGAAATGCAAACTGTCTTTGGGGATTTTGTCAAAATAATCTTTCACTTCTGAAGGCGTGATCTTTACCTCCTGCACCACTTTATTGCGCATGCCTGTAGCCATGCGTTGCTCGCGAATGGGCTGGCGGAAATCTTCCTTTAGCTGGTAAATTGTTCTGCCGGCAATTTGTTCAAGGGCGTCTTTGCTGCCGTAGACACCTATAAAATAGCGGATTTTCTGGTCTATCTCTGCCTCTACATCATCATCGCTAACTGGTATGGAATCTTTTTCTGCCTGCAGTACGAGTGCCTTTTGTATAAGCATACCATCTATCACTACACAATCTTCCGGAGCCTGGCCTCCCTGACGCACAATATCGCCTATTGCTGTGCTTATCTCTGATCTGAGAATGATCTTGTCACCAACAATACCAACAATTTTATCAGCCACAATTTTTTGTTGCGAAAAGCCGCTCAGGCATGTAAAAAATAAAAAAATAAAAACAAGCGTTTTATGCATAACAAAAATCTGAAGGCCAAAATTAATTTCATAGTTGCTCATTGGCTAGCAGCAACCCTGATTTAACAAAAGTTTCTGTTTACAAGGTTTACAAAGTACGCTTCACTTCCTCTTCTTCATAGGCTTCTACAATGTCACCCACTTTAATGTCATTATAATTCTTGATGGTAAGACCGCACTCCATGCTGGAAGGGACTTCTTTGACATCATCTTTAAACCTTTTTAATGAAGCTAACTCTGCCGTGGCGCCTTCGCCGATTGGATAAATCACGATGCCATCTCTTACGAGGCGAATCTTAGCATTGCGGTTAATTTTTCCATCCAGTACAAAGCATCCTGCGACTGTCGCCTTATCAAATTTAAACACATTGCGGACCTCTACATTAGCAATAATCTTTTCCTGTATTTTTGGCTCAAGCATACCCTCCATCGCACTTTTCACTTCCTCAATAGCATTGTAAATGATGGAGTAGGTTTTTATTTCTACCCCTTCATTCTCTGCAAGACGCGAAGCCTGTAAAGAGGGGCGCACATTAAAGCCAACGATCACGGCATCAGATGCTGTTGCAAGCAGGATATCGCTTTCTGTGATTGCACCGACAGCCTGGTGCACGACACGCACCGCGATTTCTTCTGTGGATAATTTTTGCAATGAATCGCTCAAGGCCTCTACGGATCCATCCACATCCCCTTTAATGATCAGGTTGAGTTCTTTGAAATTGCCGAGCGCGAGGCGACGGCCGATCTCATCAAGGGTAATGTGCTTTTTGGTCCTTATACCTTGCTCACGCACAAGCTGCGCTCTTTTGTTGGCAACTTCTTTTGCTTCGCTTTCATCTTCATATACTTTGAACTTCTCTCCTGCCTGCGGTGCACCGTTTAATCCGAGCAGTAATACCGGTGTGGAGGGAGGGGCTTTATCCACGCGCTTATTGCGCTCGTTTGACATTGCCTTCACTCTGCCATAATACTGTCCTGATACAACGATATCGCCATTATCCAAAGTGCCATTCTGCACCAGCACCGTTGCGACGTAACCGCGACCTTTATCCAGCGTAGCCTCAATGATGGTGCCCGATGCCTCCCGGTTGGGGTTTGCTTTTAAGTCCAGTAGTTCGGCTTCCAGTAATATTTTTTCCAACAGCTGGTCCACGTTCAGGCCTTTCTTTGCAGATATTTCCTGAGATTGGTATTTCCCGCCCCAGGATTCCACGAGCAAATTCATGGAAGCAAGCTGCTCATAAATTTTTTGGGGGTTGGCACCGTCTTTGTCAATTTTATTAACAGCAAAAATCATAGGCACTCCTGCAGCCTGGGCATGGCTTATGGCTTCTTTTGTCTGTGGCATGACTGCATCATCGGCTGCGATGACGATCACCGCGATATCCGTTACCTGCGCACCACGGGCACGCATAGCCGTAAATGCTTCGTGACCGGGGGTATCGAGAAATGCAATTTTTTTGTTGTTGGTAAGCGTGACCTCATAGGCGCCTATGTGCTGGGTGATGCCTCCTGCTTCACCTGCTACCACATTTGCGCTGCGGATATAATCGAGTAGTGATGTCTTACCATGATCCACGTGACCCATGATCGTAACAATAGGAGAGCGTGGCTCCAGGTCTTCTGGTGTGTCTTCGAAATCTTCATCTTCCATTTCGGCAGCATCGTCAATGCCAATAAATTCTACTACAAACCCGAATTCCCCTGCAACCAGTTCGATAACGTCAGCTTCCAGGCGCTGATTGATTGAAACCATCATGCCGAGGCTCATACATTTGCTAATTACATCGGCATAGCCCACGTCCATCAGGTTTGCCAGTTCGCTTACACTGATGAATTCGGTAACCTGCAATTTATTATCTGCTATTTCAGCGGTGCCTGAATGTTCAGCCATTTCATCCCGCTTGGCCCTACGGTATTTTGCTTTCAGGCTTTTACCGCGACCACCAGAACCAGCAAGCTTGGCCTGGGTTTGGCGTATTTTTTCCTGAATTTCCTTTTTGTCGATTTCCTTTACTTCGCGGGGGCTTCTTGAGTCGTGCGCTCCACCCCGATTGCGGTTATCCCCTCCCCCCGTGCGGTTACCACTGCCACCAGCAGGATTGCGCTGGATGGGAAAGCGGCTTTCCCTCGGTTTATCCTCTCTACCATCTTTTTGAAAACCATCACGCTGTATCCTGCCCGGCTCTTTTTTCTCAATGGGAATCCGTTTACGTTTTCGTTTTTCTTCCGCCGGCGCGGCTTTGGGCCTTGTATCGCTGTCCAGGGGTAAATCAATCTTGCCTAAAATTTTTGGACCTTCTATTTTTTCTGCTTTTATATTTTCTATCACCAGATCCTGGCTTTCTTCCATCAGGGTCTCCTCAGGAGCTAGTTGTTCCCGTGGAGCAACACTACCTACCGGAGCATTAATTTCATCGGGTGACTGCGTAGTTTGTTTGGTCCCGGTCTCTTCTTTTTTAAACAGTTCCTTTTTCTTCTTGACTATTTTTTTAGGTCTTGTAGAGGAATCTATGGAAGAAAGGTCAATCTTATCCAGCACCTTAGGTCCTTCAATTTCGGGCGATTCTATCTTTATGGTCTCAGGTTCTTCTTTTTTGGGCACTTCCACTACCACCGGAGTAGCCGGAGGCTTAGCTATGATTTCATGCACTTCTTCAACAAGTGCTTTTTTAATTTCCTTTTTGAACGAAATCGTTTCGTCTTCTTTTCTTTTCTTGGCTTCCACGCTGCTGCCTTTAGGAAGATCAATCTGGTCGCTTTTTATTTTAGCGACTTTATCGCTCTGGAATTCCTGTTGCAAAGAACGATACATGTCCTCCGAAAGCTTGGAAGTAGGCTTCAGGTCTTCTTTGCTAAATCCTTTGGCCACCAAAAAATCCACCAGCGTGTCCTTGCCGATATTGAATTCTTTGGCTGCTGCCATTAAACGCATTGTTATTGTCTCTGCCATATTTGACTTGTCCATAGACGATAGTCCATGGACTACCGTCATGAGTTTTTGTGTTTATTTACTAGGCCTGAATCCATATCGCTATGAATTTGCAGGTTATTCTTTTTCAAATTCTTCTTTTAAGATCTTCCTTGCTTCATCGATCGTCTCTCTTTCCAGATCCGTCCTTCTTTCCAGCTCTTCTGCTGTTAAAGATAACACGCTTCTTGCTGTATCGCAGCCAACCTTCTTAAATTCATCAATGACCCATGGTTCAATCTCATCGGAGAATTCTTCCAGGTCAATATCGAATTCTTCTACTTCACCTTCATTATCACGGAAGACATCTATGCTATAACCAGTCAATTCCTGAGCCAATTTGATGTTCACCCCTTTGCGGCCAATGGCTAAGGAGACCTGATCAGGCTTTAAATAGACATTTGCATGCAGCTTTTCGCTGTCTATATCCATACTTGTTATTCTTGACGGAGTCAGGGAGCGCTGGATAAGCAACTGTATATTGTTTGTCCAATTGATTACATCTATATTTTCATTTTTAAGCTCCCGGACAATCCCGTGGATGCGGGAGCCTTTCATGCCTACACATGCGCCGACCGGATCAATTCGGTCATCATAAGATTCAACCGCAACTTTGGCACGCTCTCCCGGCTCGCGGACTATTTTCTTTATCACTATCAAACCATCAAAAATCTCCGGCACTTCAATTTCCAGTAACTTGGACAGGAATAAATGGCTGGTGCGCGATAAGATAATAACTGGTGAATTATTCTTAAGATCCACTTTTTTTACAACAGCCCGGATGGATTCCCCTTTTTTAAAGTAGTCCTGTGGTATCTGCTCTGATTTTGGAAGTATCAATTCACTGCCTTCTTCATCCAGCAATAAGATTTCTTTTTTCCACACTTGGTACACTTCTGCGTTCACGATCTCTCCAACGCGGTCGCTGTATTTTTTGACCAGCACATTTTTTTTCAAATCGCCGATGCGGCTAGCCAGCGTTTGCTTGGCAGCCAAAATTGCGCGGCGGCCAAAATCCAGTATCTCTACCTCTTGGTATAACTCTTCCCCCACTTCAAAGTCAGGCTCAATTTTAACAGCCTCACTGTAAGGCACCTCCGCTAAGGGATCGTTCACATTGCCATCTTCCACAATCATGCGGTGGCGCACGATTTCCAGGTCACCTTTTTCAGCGTTCACAATCACATCAAAATTTTCATCCGAGCCATATTTTTTGCGAAGCAAAGTTTTGAACACATCTTCTACTACCTTCATCATGGTAGGCCTGTCAATATTTTCAGCTTCTTTAAAATCCTGAAAAGCTTCTATCAGATTAATACTTGCCATAACACTTAAATTTAATGCCGGGCAAAGCCCAAGGCCGTTAAAAGACTATTTGAATGGTTGTTGTTTTTATGTTATTGAATAAAATAGCGTGATTTACGATCAGTTTATTTTTGTTTTTCCCTATTGTCTCTTCCAAAATGATACCATCTTCGGTCAATTCCACGAGGCGCCCCGTTTTTTTTGTCCCGTCGTTCAAAACAACATCTATCAGCCGACCAATGTTCTTTTTATACTGACGAAGTAATTTCAACGGCTGATCCAGGCCTGGAGACGATACTTCCAGCGAAAAATCGTCCAAAGGAAAAACATGTTCTTCTTCAATCTTTCGGTATAGTGCCCTGTTGCACTGAACACACTTTTCAATTGAAATTCCGTTATCGCCGTCCAAAAATACCTTCACATTGTTAAGTGGAATTATCTTTGCTTCAACAAGGAAATATTCCGGCTCGGCGGCAAATATGTTCTTCACCATTGACTCGATGGCCCTGATCTGTGTTTCGTTCACCATAAGGAAATAAAGAAGGGAACGGATTTCGTTCCCTTGCTGTTGCTTCTTTAACCAGTGCAAATGTAAGGAAATACTTTATTAGCTGAAAAAATCCTGAAAAAATAATTTTAGATTGAAGGCATTTGCGGCATTGCGGATAAAACGAAGTAATTTTAAAAAAAGGTTTAATTATGAGCGAGAATGAATCTATCGGCTCGTTTGTGAAAACTAACAAAAGCCTGCTGAAACAATATCTGGAAACCAGGTTTGAAATCTTCCGGCTCAGTTCTATTAGGGTAATAGCAAAATCCGCGGGCTATTTTGTATGGATCATCATTTCGCTTTTTTTGTTCTTCCTTATCATCCTTTTCGCGGGAATTACTGCAGGGTTCTGGCTTTCGGAGTTAATGAGCAGCTATGTAAAAGGCTTTGGGGTGATCGTCGGGGTGCTCATCTTGCTATTTGCCATACTGGCCTTTTTCAGAAAGAAATTATTTGTTGAGCCTTTTATGCAGATCATTATTGACCGGGCTATTGAAGAATTGGGGGAGGAAGAAAATACTTAACCAGCAACGAGTGTTTTTATGATCTATAATCCAAAAAAAATAAACCGCCTGGAGGCATTAGAAAAGCAAATACGCCACCTAAAAGCGGATTCCAAGCGTATGGAAGCGCAAATGGATGAAAATCTCAACTATTTGCAGGAAAATTATTTGTCAATGGCTCTCAATTCCATTTTACCGGAAGAAACGATATATAAGGGCATTCCGGCAACGATCATCAGCCTTTTCCTTGAGCATGACCGTTTTAGGAACACCATTATTAGGCTTTTTGAACAAATTTTGGACAAGGCGGCCGAAGGAATAGAGTTCATTTCCCAGAAATTATCAAGAAAAAAAGACAGCTCCGATTAAACAAGCTTTTAACATTGCTATGTGGGATTTGTATTAATTTTGTGCTCCCATGGTAGCAGAAGTATTTTTTTACGCAGTTGTGATTTATCTGGTATATAAGATTGTGTTTGATTTTATAGTCCCTGTTGCTCATGCCGGTAGGCAAATGAACCGGCAGTTCAAAGATGTAAAGGATCATTTCAGCGGGCAGCAAAATAACCCCCAAGGTGAACCTGCCAACAAAAATAATAAGACGCAGCCCAAATCAAAAAAAGTCGTGGGCGATTATATTGAATTTGAGGAGGTGAAGAAATAAATCTCAAGTCCAGTCCATATCAAGGATCGTTTTTCCCGGAGAAAGATAGAAACCTTTCAACCCCGCCGCATTTGCGCCTTCCACATTGATTAAAGCATCATCCACAAACATCGTTTCTTCGCCTTTGAGCTTATTTTGTTCCAAGATGTACCGAAAAGATGCTATATCGGGCTTTCGCAACCCAAGCGTATGTGAATAGTACGCTTTTTCAAAAAGACGTTCCAGCACATCCCCTGGGAAAGTATCCTGAAAAATCTTTCTTACCCTTTTCATGTGCAGCCGATTGGTGTTGCTGAAAAGGAATATGCGGTAAGATTTTCTCAACTCTTTTATTAGTTCAACCCTTTGCTCCGGGAAATCGAGAAGCAGGGCGTTCCATGCTTTTATAATTTCCTGGTCTGGCACTTTTAGGTTTCCCATTTCCCGAAGGTTTTGGGTAAACTCCTGGTCACTTATTTTCCCCAGTTCATACTCCTTAAAAAAGGAGGCAGCAAAACCATGCCCGAAAAACTGGCTGAAATTTTTTGCGCCAAGGGTTACAAAAGCATCTTCGGTTCGTTTGTTATCCAGATTAATAATAACACCACCCAAATCAAATATGATGTTCTTAATTCCTTCCATGGAGCAAAAATTAATATTTGAATAGATCTGCAAAGGGTTTTAGAAAAGGGACAATTCCATCCCTATGGCGAATCCAGCGATTACTGCATTAATCGAAATGATGCCTGTTTCAGGTCTTTAGAATTTCCACCAATATAAAGGGTGAAATCTCCCGGCTCTGCACCATAGCGCAATTGATCATTATAAAATTTGAGCATGTCTGCCGTTATATCGAAAGAAATTTTTTTGGACTCACCCTGCTTTAAAACAATTTGCTGAAATCCTTTCAGTTCCTTAACAGGGCGCACCACCGAGCCCGTTAGCTGACGCAGATAGAGCTGCACGGTTTCTTTGCCATCCCTTGTTCCCGTATTAGTGAGCGTTACCGAAGCTGTCAACACCTGGCCTTGTTTAAAAGCATTTGTACTAAGACGTATTTCACCATAGGAAAATGAAGTGTAGCTTAATCCATAACCAAAAGGGAATTTTGGGTCATTGGGTAGATCAATATAGGCAGATACATAATTCAGGTCGCTGTCATTTCTCGCCGGTCTGCCTGTACTGAAATGGTTATAATAAATGGGAATCTGACCTTCTGCTCTGGGAAAACTGATTGGGAGTTTCGCCGAAGGGTTGTAATCTCCAAACAGCACATCGGCCATCGCATCGCCCGCCTCGGTACCAAGCCACCAGGTGTATACTATTGCAGGAACATTATCTGCGGTCCATTCAAATATGAGCGGTCTTCCCGCATTTATCATTACCACGAGCGGCTTGCCTGTGGACTGCACTCGCTTTATTAGGTCTTCCTGCACACCCGGCAAGTGAATATTGCTGCGGCTTTTGGCTTC
>DATMMJ010000403.1:0-2184 GCA_035569795.1 Puia sp.
GCCTGTTACAGACATTCACTTGCATTCCAATACAAAATATGAACTGGAAGCCAACGGCGATATCCAATACGTTTATGTTTTCGGCGCCCTTGCCGCATTTATATTATTGCTTGCAGGCGTCAATTTTACCAATCTCTCAA
Organism: Puia sp.; assembly: GCA_035569795.1. Lineage (GTDB taxonomy): Bacteria > Bacteroidota > Bacteroidia > Chitinophagales > Chitinophagaceae > Puia. The sequence goes on from DATMMJ010000403.1 coordinate 141, forward strand.
CGGCAAGTTCTGCAAGGCGTTCCAGGGAGGTGGGTATTCGTAAAGTGCTTGGATCTGTGAAAAGCCAACTGATATCGCAATTTCTTACAGAATCCATTTTGATTACTTGTTGCGCCATGTTTTTTGCATTCCTGTTTGTCTATCTGTTATTGCCTGCATTCAACAGTCTAGCAGGGAAACATTTCAACATATTATTCTTCCTGAATTTTAAAGCAATCATCGCTGCTATTGCGTTAGTATTTTTTGTTGGTATAGCAGCGGGCATTTATCCGGCATTTTTCCTTTCTTCTTTTCAGACCATCAGCGTGCTTAAAGGCGCAGTTTCTGCCAGCCCTGCAAAACGCAGCGGACTACGAAGCGGACTGGTAGTTTTCCAATTCCTGATATCGACCGCATTGATCACTGCAACAATTGTAGTATACCAGCAATTGCATTTCATGCAGAACAAAAAATTGGGATATGATAAAGATCAGGTGCTAGTGATACAGGAAACCAATGGGCTCGATAGCAACCAATACGCGTTCAAACAAAAGCTTTTGGAAGACACTCGTGTAATCAATGCAACCATTTCCAGAGATGTGCCGGTTGGGCGGACGGAAGGCGAAATGGATGGGTCGCAGGTTTATGCTAAAGAAAATAAAGAAACTGAAAGCACAAGCGAAATTCATGCGAACTTTTTTCACGTTGATTACGACTACCAGTCAACGTTGGGCATGAAGATAATTGCAGGAAGGAATTTCTCTAAAGACTTTGGCAGCGATTCATCTGCCGTTGTGATCAATGAAGCCGCCGTCCGTGATTTAGGATGGAAAAATAACAATACAGCTATCTCTAAAACAATTGTCTCTTCGGGGCGCCGAGAATACAATGTGATTGGAGTAGTGCAGGATTTCAATTATACTTCAGCTAAACAAAAAATTGTTCCTGTCATGATGATGCTCCGCCACAACAACGGTTCTCTGATGGTAAAAGTAAGGACAGGGGATATCTCCGCTTTACTAGCTGACATCAAAAAATACTGGATTGCATTTAACTCGAGAACCCCATTTTCTTATTACTTCCTTGATGACAAGTTCGCTTCATTATATGCAGCCGAAGAAAAAACGGGACAGATATTTACCATGTTTGCTGTGGTTGCGGTGATGATTGCAAGCCTCGGGTTATTTGGTTTGGTTGCATTTACAACTGAACAGCGCACTAAGGAAATAGGCATCCGCAAAGTGTTAGGCGCATCAGTAAATCAAGTATTTGTCCTTTTGTCGAAAGAATTCTTATTACTGGTATGTATTGCTTTTATTATTTCTATACCGGTGACATGGTGGGTAATGTATAACTGGCTGAATAATTTTGCATATCGTATCAATATCAGCTGGTGGTGGTTTTTGGCAGCGGGTTCGTTGGCATTATTGATCGCCTTATTTACAGTTAGTTTCCTCGCTATAAAAGCTGCAGTTGCCAACCCTGTGGATAGTTTAAGAACGGAATAATATTTCTTTGGAATCCTGCCCAGCAGCTTTCAAGCTGGTTTGCTAAAGTAAACAGGATAGCAAATGGCTCTACCATATACAACTTCTTGAAGTCCGCAGCAAGCTCGATTGTTTATCTTTTGCCCAGGAGATTTTGTATCTAATAAAAGGGTTTGAACTGAGAAAATAATTTTGATATTTCTTCTACCTGGCCTACTGGAATATATTCACACACTTCACCAAATTTTTCCCACATTTTCAATACTACAGGGTTAGCATGAGCCTGCTGTATTGCAACTTTTGATTTCCATTCAAAAACCTCGATGATTGTCCCATCTTCTGCTTCCATGATAACGGAAGCCCTGTCAGTTACCAAGTTCTGGCTCTTTAGAGTCGAAAGATGCGCCCTCATCAAATGGTGTAAAGCTTCCCCTTTACCTGCTTTGGGTTTATAGCCCACAATTACAATTCGTTCTTCCATATTTGTTTTGGTTTGAAATGTTTACTTATTTCCGTTGTTCATTCCTTTTTTTTGACTGTGCTTTCTTTTGTTTTCGTAAATAGCTTTTGTGATCGTT
>DATMMJ010000404.1:0-3612 GCA_035569795.1 Puia sp.
TTTGCAGGCTTTTGAAAATGTCTGCAATTGTAAGCTGAAAGCCTTTTAATTTGTCCGGGTTTATGGACACCTCATATTGTTTCACCATCCCCCCAAAGCTGCTTACATCCGCTACTCCTTCCGTACCAAGCAATTGCCTGCGGACAATCCAATCCTGTATATCTCTTAATGAGGTAAGGTCATACTTGCCTTCATATCCCGGCTTTGTTTTTACCACATATTGAAAAACTTCTCCGAGACCTGTTGTAACAGGTCCGAGTTGTGGGTCGCCCATCCCCGGAGGAATTTGTGTTCTAACCTGTGCCAGACGCTCGCTTACCTGTTGTCTTGCCCAATAAACGTCTGTTTTATCATTAAACACAATGGTGACAAGGCTCAGGCCAAAACGCGAAAAACTTCTTTGCTCAATGATCCCGGGGACATTGCGTGTAGCCTGTTCGATGGGCACGGTAATGAACCGCTCTACATCAGGTGCACCAAGGCTGGGGGTTGCCGTTATTACTATTACCTGATTATTCGTGATATCTGGCACAGCATCAATAGGCAGTTGCGTGACAGCATAGCTGCCCCATCCAATCAGCCCAAGTATAAATAATCCAATGATCAGCTTATTTTTTATCGAAAACCAGATAACAGCATCTAACATTATAATGCAATGATTTGAATTTTACCTTGCCTTGCAAAACTAAAGTGGCAGCGCTTCTGCATTCAGGTAAAAATCCTATATTTTAGGGTAGATTTGCATGATGAGGTCATCTACTATTTTTAAAGATTTTGAGCTTTCGGTAAAAGATTACAGGTCAAAAAAATCTCGGCCGCACATGCATAGTTTTTTTGAAATGATTTATGTCCTTAAAGGTTCCGGCGTTCATATGTTGAATGGGAACAGGTACCCTTATAAAAAAGGAGACTTCTTTTTATTGACGCCTGATGACCTGCACAGCTTTGAATCCCTTGCTATGTCAAGGTTCTGCATCATTGATTTCACAAAAAATTTTTTATTGAAAACGCATCGAAGGAATGAAAATAGTTCCGGGCTGAATGACTTTTTTAAAAGGGCAGAGTACGTATTCCATAACCATAATAAAATAAAAGGAGAAATCAATGTCAACAAAAATGACAAATCGTTTATTGAAATATTGGTCGATCAGTTGATTCTTGAAAAAGAAAACGAGCAGCCAATGCGGGACTCTATACTTCAAAATATTGTTTTTTTACTGCTTGATCTCGTTGGTAGGAGCATTCAGCAAAATATTTCAGGTAGCTTAAATGGTGCTGATCGCCGCAATATCGTACATGAAATAAGCTATTACATCCATGGGCATATTTATGATAAAGAGTTGATCACGGTAGAACAGATTGCTCTGAAATTTAATAAATCAAAAGATTATATAGGCGTTTACTTTAAGAAGCATTCAGGAACTTCTTTGAAGGAATACATCATCCTATATAAGTTGAACCTGGCCCGGACACGGTTAATTTACAGCGACCTTACCATATCAGAAATTGCTTATGAACTGAATTTTACTGATGAAAGCCACCTTAATAAAACATTCAAAAAAATATATGGGCGGACAGCAAACCAGTTTAGAAAGCTGGAGACAATTAAAAATAGCCACTAATCTTGATTAAAATAGGAATCATTTGGAATAGTCACGACTTACAAATCATCCTATCATAATTTCCTAACTTTTATGAGGAATTCCTGGAGTTATTTGAAAGTTTTAACTGTGTTAAATAAATATTAGCGTTCAAGTACATCTTAAATAAGGAAATAATATTGTTCGATGAATTTATTCATGCTCAGGCAGTAAGAATAATTAATTTATAGCTTCTTCAAGATAAGCAATTCATGATTGCTATTTTCAAGATGGATTTCTGTGTTAGCAAAACCGTTCACAAAATATTTTACAAATAATTTGTCCCTGCCTATTTCAATAAATGTATTTTCATTTTCACCTATTATACTATATGTCGTTAAGAAATAAATGGCTGATTTAGCATTGCTAACGAGCAAATCGAGCGAGCCGTTTTTCAGGCATGATGGCGAATCAGAAAAAACATAAATGATTTCTTCCAACCCTGACTGCCATTCTCCTATCAAAAGGGAACCAATTTCAAGTTTGCCATAAATTTCACGATTGTTCATATTTCCTGGCGCCTGAATTAAAAATTGAACGACAAATATGAGATTACATTTCGGGTAAGGTTAAATTCAAATTATCATTTTCCGCTTTGTCTATCTATCATTTTGTGATTCTGCAAGCATCACAAATACCACTAAGTATTGCATCGACCTTATGTATAATATAGTCACCAGGTAGATGACTAATTGAAATTTCAGTTTTGTCAATGCAAATGGTTTTCCTGCATTTTTCGCAAGTGAAGTGCAGATGGTTGTCATGATGCCCACGTTCATCGCACGCTGCTTTGCATAGAGCATAACGTACAAAACTATCGTGTGTAGGAACAGTGTGAATGATACCTTTTTTTAAAAAAGCTTGTAGCGTTCTGTAAACCGTGATCCGGTCCAGGCGGTGTTGAGTCTTTTTCTCGATAAGGCTATTTTCCAAAGCATTTTCGCTTTCATAAAATAATGCAAGGATTTTTATCCTGGGTTTTGTAATCGCAAGACAATGCTTTTTTAGAATAAAGACCAAATCCTGATGGGCATCGCCATGTGCACTTTTTTTAATGCTTGCTGCCTTCATTTTAATGTATTAAAGAGCAGGCTGCGGTCTGCAGCCTGCTTCCGTAAAACTATTTTCAAATTGATCGTTATTTTTTTGCATCAAAATCCAATGGGAACTCGATTTTAACAGAGATGTTCCTACCGATATTGTATATGCCGAGGTGTCCATTGGGTGACGACGAATATTGCTCAAAATATTTCAACCGGCTTAGATGGTCTTGATAAGCTACGTCAAATAGGTTGTTCCCCATGACATAGAGGTTAAAGATGGTTTTGCCATTGCTGTTGGTTATCCCCCCACCTATTCCTGCGTTAAACAACGTATATCCAGGAGTGGCTGTCTCCGTATTATCTGTCAGATAAACCCTGTTCTGCGCAGCATACCAGGCCACCTGCACTTTTACAAAGCCATTGACAATATGGTGGGAGGGGGATTCGATATCATAGCGTAGTTCTGACAGGCCATGGACGGGAGGAATAAAGGGAAGATATTTATTGCTGTCCGTTGTCAGTTTCGGATCGATCCCTTTGTTCAGTGCATATACCGCAGATATACTATTTTCAAAATGGAGGGCACTGACCGGATGGATATCGATACTGAACTCGCCACCGTATAACTGTGCTTTGCCCTGCTGGAATTTATAGGTCTGGTTACCTGCGATAATGACTGAATCTCCGCCACTAGCATTCCGCAAGCGTTGGTTGAATATATAGTTGGTGATGCTATTGTTGAATACGCTGAGATTTATCACGGCATATTTGGAATTGAAGGCAAATCCAATATCTTCCTGCAGGCTGAATTCGGGTTTGAAGTCCCCATTGCCGATCTGGTATTGATTCGTACCCGGGTGTACCCCATTGGCTGAGATCTCGGCAATATTCGGCGCACGGTAGCCTCGGGCTATGTTGGCCTTCACCGA
>DATMMJ010000405.1:0-3777 GCA_035569795.1 Puia sp.
GGTCGACAATAAAATTTTCGTTGTCAATTTTTTTGCCAATTGCAATCGGAAGGCTGAAAGCGTTTTGCCTGAACCTGTCTGATTCCAGCAAAGTGCGCATGCTCACGATTGTTTTCTTTGCGTTTGGCACTTCAATGCCGATGGTGCCCTTGCCAGGAATCGGCGCTATGATGCGGATGCCAAGTGCAGCAAGGCTTAGTGCAATATCATCTTCTAAATTCTTGATCCGCGAAATGCGCACGCCCGCCGCAGGAACAATCTCATACAAAGTCACTGTTGGGCCAACCGTTGCGCTGATTTTCTGGATATCAATATCATAATTTTTAAGCGTCTTAATAATCTGGTGTTTGTTGGCCTCCAGTTCAGTTGCGTCCTGAACAATTTTTTCACTGCCATGGGCTTCCAGTAAATCCAGCGATGGGTACTGGTAATTTTGAAGATCTAAAGTCGGTTCGTAATCAGTCAACTCTCCTGTCTTCGGTTTGAATGCATCCTGCGAGGCATGCTCGTGCTGTTTAGTAAATAATTCTTTTATTTCTAGATCAAGATCAGGGATACTTTTTTTTATTTTAGCATTTCCCTGCCCCTTTAGGTTTTTATCAAGGGGAAGCTTTCCCATACCTAGGGTATCGTCCCGCTCAAAATCTTCATCAGCTTTCTCTATTATCTTCAAATCATCCACTTCGGCGGGATTGAAATTTTGTTTTGGTGGGATCACGATAACACCACTTCCTCCTCGAATAGTGTTGCCTCTGCCGTTATCGGAAAAAGACTCATCAATAAATAATTTGGCGCCTCCTCCAGTCTCCATGGGAACATCCATTTGGTCGGGAAGGTCCTTTAGTTTCCATTTCATATCAGGCATTTTAAAAACCGGATTAAAACGCCAAATAATAAAAGCCATCCCTGCAACCAAAACCAGCGCTGCTGTGCCAAGCCAGCCAAGGGTTTTTGTGAGCCAGTCGCTGATCATCATGCCTACAGCTCCGCCCCAGGGAAAGCCATTGCCCTTGGTTAGGAAGGCCAAAGCAACGCTGAAAAACAATAAGCCGGCAAGGACGTACCGGAAATTCCTGCCAACAGAAAATATTCTTTTGCTAAACAGCATATTTGCACCCACAATGAAAAAGAAAGAACAAAAAAAGTAGGACGCCACCCCGAAACCATTGTATATGAAAATATGAGAAACGTAAGCCCCCAGAATACCTAATAAATTTTCAACACTTGCATTAGAAGAAGGCATAAGCGCAGAGATACCCTGCCTGGCAATAGCCTGATCGGCTTTCCATGTGAACAGATAGGAAGTGAAAGCAAAAAAAAGAAATAGCGCGATGAGCAGGCAAACCGCACCGGTAATTTTGCGCGTACGCTCATCTTTAATAACCTGTTTCACAGAGATTCTCTCCTCCTTATCAGGCCTGAAATTTGAACCACCCGCACCTTTATTCTTCTTGGGTCTTTTTTGGCTTGCCATGCCTGCAAAGATAAGTAACGGTTATCAATGAATATTTGAGATCGCACTCATTATGATTGTTAAATCGACCCTAATCCGGTTTTCAGTTAAAAAAATGATTGAATAAATTGTGCTGGAAGCCCGCCCCCCCGTATAGTCGTTTAACATACAATGTCATATCCTCTAGTTTGGTAAAGAAGGAGAAAAAAGAAGCGATATATTTTTTTGTCTAAACGAAATTTTTGCAGAAGCGCCGTAAGGTATTGCAAAAGGTACGCTGTTACTATCCATGATGGCCCTAAATAAAATGCTTGGATTTAAAATTCGTAATGGTGGCAGCCATGGATCTAGAAAAACGTATGGAATTCAATGCAGTAAGGAGAGACTTGGTATACAAAATCACAAAGGCGATAAGTTGAGTTTTACCGTTGAGGTGTAAGGGAGAAAAATGAATCCTACCTGTAATAGAATGCTATCTTTTTTATCGCTTTTTTAAAGCAGCAAAAAAAAAGAATACCCAACCAGCAATAAAAAACAAGCCCCCAAAGGGCGTGATAATACCTACGTATTTAATGGCAGAGGTGGTATTTAAAAGTCGGAGAATGGTAAGGGTGTATAAGGAGCCTGAGAATAAGACAATGCCCGCAATAAAACAGTCACCTGCCCGCGAGATCCATTTACCCGAAAATTTTTCCGGGGCAATGCCAATAATCAATAGTGCAAACCCATGAAAGAACTGATATCTCACGCCCGTTTCAAAAACCGCGACTGCTTCAGCAGGCAGGACGGATCTTAAACTGTGGGCAGCGAATGCCCCCAGCGCAACAGATAATGCTGCAAACAAAGCACCGACTGCTAAGAAATTTCTATTCATCGCGTAATAATTCAACAAGAGCATTTAATGTTGTGCTTGCTTCATCCACTATTATATCGGCCTGACCATAGTACATTTTTCGCTCGCCCAGCTTCCTGGAGATATAGGATTTCAATTCTGCATCTCCAATGGCTCTAATCAGAGGGCGGCTCAAGCGTTCCTTCATCAATCGTTCTTTTAGAACGTCAATCGATGTGTTCAGCCAAACCACCTTGCCTGTTTCTTTCATGAACATTATATTATTAAAAAAACAGGGCGTCCCGCCGCCACACGATAAAATGAATTTCTCATGATCGCTTACCAATTCTTCCAGCACCTCTTTTTCTTTATAGCGAAAATATTCTTCCCCGTTCTCTGTAAAAATAGCCGATATGGATTTATTTTCTGTCCGGGTGATCACGGTATCCAAATCAAAAAAAGGCAATTGCATTCGTTCTGAAAGCATCCGGCCCCAGTGTGTTTTGCCCGCCCCCATAAAACCGATTAAGAATATTTTTTCCAATCTGAAAATTTGAAAATTAGCAAATGCACAACTTCCAGGCACGCTCGCATTTTCACATTACTTAAATGCATTGAGTCCCGTAACATCCATCCCTGTTATCAGTAAATGCACGTCGTGGGTGCCTTCGTAGGTGATCACACTTTCCATGTTCATCATATGGCGCATGATAGAATATTCCCCGGTGATGCCCATGGCTCCAAGTATCTGTCTTGCATCTCTTGCAATGTTCGCTGCCACCTCACAACCATTGCGCTTTGCCATGGAAACCTGAGCAGGAGTTACTTTCCCTTCATTCATCAAAACACCCAAGCGCCAGTTCAATAATTGCGCTTTGGTTATCTCGGTAACCATTTCCGCCAATTTTTTTTGTTGCAATTGAAAACCACCTATAGGCTTGCCAAATTGGACCCTTTCTTTGCTGTAGCGTAACGCCGTATCGTAGCAATCCATTGCCGCTCCGATGGTTCCCCATGCAATGCCATACCGGGCCTTTGTCAAACAACTCAATGGGCCCTTTAAGCCTTTTATGTTCGGGAGAATATTTTCTTTGGGCACTTTCACCTGGTCAAAAACAAGTTCTCCTGTCGCCGAAGCGCGCAGGCTCCATTTTCCATGCGTTGTAGGTGTGGTGAAACCTTCCATGCCTCTTTCGACGATCACACCATAAACTTCGTCTTGGGAATCTTTTGCCCAGACAATTGCCAGTTGTGAATATGGCGCGTTGCTTATCCACATTTTGCTTCCATTCAAAATAATATGATCGCCATCTTCGGTAAAACGAGTGAGCATGCCAGAGGGATCAGAGCCATGGTTAGGCTCCGTAAGTCCAAAACACCCAAGCCATTCGCCACTTGCTAATTTGGGAAGATATTTTTTTCGCTGCGCCTCGCTGCCATATTGATAAATCGGGAACATTACTAATGAACCCTGCACGGATGCCGTCGAGCG
>DATMMJ010000406.1:0-5398 GCA_035569795.1 Puia sp.
GTAAAAACTTACGTTACCTACCTTCGCGTTCATTCCATATACCGTTACCATCGAGTATGCAATACGGGTGATCTGCTGCAAATCGTTTTGTGCACCGGTCGAGATCTTGCCAAAATTCAATTCTTCACTTGCACGTCCTCCAAGTGTCATGCAAATCTGGTCAAACAACTGATCCGTATTATAGAGGTATTGTTCTTTTGGCGTGTACTGGGCATAACCCAACGCAGCAACGCCTCGGGGCACTATGGTTACTTTCAGTAAGGGGTAGGCATGTTCCAGAAACCAGCCACAGATTGCATGCCCTGCTTCATGATAAGCGATGATTCTTTTTTCATCCGGAGAAATAATCTTGTTCTTTTTCTCCAGGCCACCGATCACCCTGTCAACAGCGTCCTGGAAATCCTCCATTTCCACATTGTCCTTTCCTTTTCTTGCTGCGATCAATGCGGCTTCATTACAAACATTGGCAATGTCAGCTCCCGCAAAACCCGGTGTTTGCTCAGCGAGTTTATGGATGTCTAGTTTGCTTGAAATCTTAATAGGCTTTAAATGCACTTTAAATATTGCTTCGCGACCTTTCAAATCGGGCTTGTCAATGGATATTTGCCTATCGAAGCGACCCGGGCGCAGCAGCGCAGTGTCAAGCACATCCGGTCTGTTTGTAGCAGCAAGCACAATAATGCCGCTATCGCCGCCAAAACCATCCATTTCCACCAGCAACTGGTTCAATGTGCTTTCCCTCTCATCATTGCTCATGATCGCATTTTTTCCTCTTGCGCGGCCTATCGCATCAATCTCATCTATAAATATAACGCAGGGAGCTTTTTCCCGGGCCTGCTTGAATAAATCCCGGACGCGGCTTGCACCCACGCCTACAAACAACTCAACAAAATCCGAACCGCTCATTGAAAAGAAAGGAACCTGTGCTTCGCCAGCCATAGCTTTTGCAAGTAGCGTTTTACCAGTTCCTGGAGGGCCCACCAGCAATGCGCCTTTTGGAATCTTACCACCGAGGGCCGTATACTTTTTAGGATTTTTCAAAAAATCCACAATTTCCATCACCTCGACTTTTGCTTCATCCAATCCTGCAACATCGTTAAAGGTTATGGTAACTTTTGTTCCTTTATCGAACAAGGTAGCTTTTGATTTCCCAATATTGAAAATTCCGCCTGGGCCGCCGCTTCCACCTTGACCTCCCATTTTTCTCATAATCAATACCCAAAGCAATACGAAGATTAATATAGGAAGTAGGATATTCAAAGCCTGCGGGAACCATTCGCCCTCCTGCACAGGCACCATATCCACTTCTAATGAAGGGTTCTTTACAAAAAAGTCATTTACTCTTTTTTCGAATTCATCAATTTTAGTGACAGGGAATTCAAATTGTGGTCCATCGGCTTTAGTCACGCCAGGCCAGCCTTTACTCAATTTATCCTTATAATAGGGTTTTTCCAGGCTGTCTTTTTTGATAAAAACCCGAACAATATTCTTGTTGGTAACTAAAACCAGTTTGCTTACATCGCCTTTTTCCAGCATGTTTTTCCTGAACTCCTGCTCAGAATCTATTTTGTGCGCATCTGGGGCTGACCAGCCAAATAATTGGAAGCCAAGTAAGCCTATTGCAATGATTCCCCATATCCAGTAGATATTGAATTTGGGGCCTTTGCGTGGGGTGTTATCATTATCCGCACGGGGCCTGAACCTCGGAAAATTACCTTTATCGTTCTGTTTGGATTCGTCCTGTGGCATGTTATATTTTTCTTTCCTGTTTTCTAAACTCTGATTATTTTATATATAATGTTTATTGAAGGGTAAAAGTTCAAAAAGAATGACTAAACAGGGATAATCAAATCTTGTTAATCTTTATGGTCTTCAGCACTTGCATCGCTCCACATCTCTTCCAGCTTATAAAACTTCCGGTTTTCGGGAAGCATCACGTGCACCACAATGTTCACATAATCTATCAGCACCCATTGCAATGCTTGTCTTCCTTCATCCTTGTACGGGTACTCATCGCAACGGTTTTTCACTTCTTCCTCTATAAAATCGGCAATGGCTTTTACCTGAACGTGGCTTTTAGCTTCGCAGATAACAAAAAAGTCAGCAACGGCCTCGTGAATCTTTCGCAAATCGAGCGACAAAATATTTTCACCTTTTTTTTCCTGTATTGCCTGGATGATTGTTTTAAAAATTTTCGAATTCTTCGTAATTCGCGCTACACGCTGTCTTTTGCGGGTAGATAACATAGACAGTTGTTCCAATAATAAAGACGTTTTGTGATGAAATATATTTTAAATGTGTGAAGCAGGTTGAGAATCATTTATTATGTTCAGTTTAAGCGCCGTAATTTTTTATTTCCCTTCATTCAAATCCATAACAAACAATAAACTGCAAATCGTAATTTCGCACCGCTCAAAAATAGTAATCTTTTGCCACATCGCACTACCACCCTTCAAGATAAAACCCCGCCTGCTCCGGGCAATATTTTCACCGAACTGGCTTCAGTTGACAGCACCAACAACTATGCCATGGCACAGGCGCATGCCGGAAAGGCCTTTCACGGTAATGTTTTTTTTGCCCACGAACAGACTCAAGGCAAAGGCCAGCGCGGAAAAAAATGGGTTGCGGCACCCGGCGAGAATATAATGATGAGCGTTGTTCTTGTGCCGGAGAAACTGCCCATTAATGAACAGTTTTTGTTAAGTGCATCGATCGCGCTTAGTTGCTACGATTTGTTAAATAAATATTTGCCAGGAGAAATATCTATCAAATGGCCAAACGACCTCTATATTGGTGACAGAAAGGCAGGCGGAATTTTGATAGACAATATCTTGTCCGGGAATAACTGGAAATATGCAATCGTTGGGATTGGCATTAATATTAACCAGACACAATTTGAAGAGTTCCTTATCAATCCCGCTTCACTCAGACAGGCAACAGGAAAAACTTTTGATGTGACTGATCTGGCACGAGAATTATGCAGTTGCATTGAAAAAAGAAATGCCCAGTTGCAGCTTGAAAAAATGGATGAAATCATCGCTGAGTACAACCAGCATTTATACAAACGAACCAAACAAGTGCAATTGAAAAAGGGTGACAAAGTTTTTAAGACAACTATTGTGGAAGTTACCGCGAAAGGAAAGTTGATTACAGTTGATAAAAAGCAAAGAAGTTTTGATTTTGGAGAAGTAGTTTGGCTAAGATGACCCTGGCGAATTACGAATTAATCTTACCATTTTTTGAAGGCGGACTTACAGTGCCTTCCATGCCTTCACGATCTCCTCAGCATGCTGTTTTGATCTTGGCTTTAAAAATATTTTCCGGATGATCCCTTTTTCATCTATCACAAAAGTGGTCCGGTGCAAGCCCATGTAATTATTGCCGAACATTTGCTTCTCGCCCCAAACACCATATTTATCTATTATTTTATGCTCCGGGTCAACGACTAAGGTAAAAGGCAAGCCATATTTTGATTCAAATTTTTTATGGCTCTTCTCATCATTCGGACTTACGCCCAGCACTACAAAACCTTCTTTTTTTAGTAATGCATAATTATCACGCAGGTTACAGGCCTGTATGGTGCATGTTTCTGTATCATCTTCAGGATAAAAATAGAGAACGACCTTTTTCCCTTTCAAATCTGCCAAAGAAATTTTATTTCCATTCTGGTCGGTGCTTGTAAAAGCTGGAGCTTTATCGCCAGGTTTTAGTTGAGTCATGCTTATAGAGTTAATTTGATATTGGGTATGATGTATTATCTCGAAAAAGTAAAAACTTGGACGCTGGTATTGCCCGCTTCATCCTCAACCCGTATTTTTAATTCATGTATCCCGGGCAGACAATGCTCATCGAAATCATATATAAACGCTTTGCCTTTATCATTGGTAAAGCGAAGCCACTTACCGTCAAGCTCCGCTCTGAAATTTTTGAATACCTCCAGGTTGTCTTTGATGATGAACGCCATCCTGGATGCACGGCTGAGATTAGCCCCATTGATAAAACCAATGGGAATAATTTGGGGGGGTTCTTCATCCAAGAGTAATTGAAAATCCCCAAATTCCCTAAACTTAGCGGACGCCCAGCCGCTTTGCCACTGTACTTTCTCCACCTCTTTTTTTGCGCCTGCAAGACATTGCATCACGATTTTGTCTTTTTTTGCCATATCAAAATTACTGTTTGGTTTTATGCGGACAAGAAAAGAATCCTGCAAAGGAATATATATAGCGCCGATGCTAAATACAGAAGAAACCGCATTTGGCAAAACAGCGTTTGAGGTAGTGTAATTCATATGCACTGAATCATACAAACACTTCTCCCCAATATAAAAAGCGCAATCCTGGGATTCAAACCCATCCAGCATTTGCGGGTAAAACATTTTACCCGGCGGCTCCCAGTGACTGACAATTCCTCCCTTATATTTTACAGAGAAATTCAGGGTCCGGGTATTAGCATATCCATCCTTTACTTCAATCTTAATCTGGTGAACGGCGCCATCACTCAGATCAATAACTCCGTCAGAGTTGAATGAATAATAAATGGAATGGGTATAACCGGGTAGCCGGAAGAGTTGTTGAAGGTATGGACCTCCCTTGGTTTTTGTCCTGTAATCAAAATGAGCATTCACGTTGCGCGTGTTTGCATAGCTGATATTGTCCATCTCAAAACCAATCTCTGCCTTATTATTATCAAACAGCAATGCCTGATATATTCCATTGCGGTTTGGTGTTCCTGATTCTGTGTCAAATGCAGAGATAGCAAACATCACTTTGGAGGAGCTTGCAGCAATCATAAGGCCTGGAATTTTGAGGACACCTTTAACATTTCGAACCGGAAAGATCTTAGGCGATTGCTCATATATGCTTTTAGTGCCATCGTACATTGCTACTTTAAGGATCGTCGGTTTGCTGTTATCAGTTATAGGCAAGCCAAAAAGAGTAGGGTTCAAATTCTCGTCATTTACTGTGCTGCGTATTTCAAAATGTAGATGCGGCGCTTCTGACCCGCCAGTGCTCCCGCTCAGTGCAATCAGGTCTCCTTTTTTTACCGGGAACATATTAGGTGGGATATCAATAAATATACTCCATGACTCGTGACTATATTGCTGTTGTTTGACATATTCAGACAAAGCGGGAAAAAAATCGTTCAGATGGCCATACACCGTGGTGTATCCATTTGGATGATTTAGGTAAATAGCCTGGCCAAAGCCTGTAGGGTCCACTTTCACTTTTCCAATATATCCGTCGGCAGCGGCATATACAGGAAGGTTTACTCTTTTTTCAGTTCGGATGTCAAGACCCATGTGGTAATGATTAGGTCGCAATTCACCGAAATTCCCAGCAAGGCTTATGGGTATGTTCAGCGGGTTGCGGAAATAATGTGATGGATAATTTTTTGCCTG
>DATMMJ010000407.1:0-4748 GCA_035569795.1 Puia sp.
CAAATCCCGCAAAATATGCCCCACAATATGGGGGTTATTGTGCCTATGGCTTGACGGGTAATCATAAAGCCCCGACTGAACCTGATGCGTGGACAATAATAGATGGCAAATTATACCTGAACTATAATAAGGAGGTGCAAGGCATATGGAACAAAAAGCAAAAAGAGTATATCTCTACGGCAGATAAGAATTGGCCTGCCTTAAAAAACAAAGAATAAAATGAACTATATCCCATGGCAGTTTGTAGTATAAAAAAAATTAAAGCAATGGTTAAATTAGCATTACTGGCAAGACTGGAAGCCAAACCCGGCAAAGAACAGGAGGTAGCAGATTTTTTAAGAAGCGCATTGCCCTTAGCAGAAAAGGAGATTGATACTATTCAATGGTATGCGCTGCAACTAGGCCCTTCTACATTTGGTGTATTCGATACCTTTGAACAGGAAGAAGGCCGCAAGGCACATCTTTCCGGGGAAATTGCAAAAGCACTTATGGGCAAAGCGGGTGAATTATTTTCTAAGCCCCCTGTTATTGAACAAGTAACATTGCTGGCGGTAAAATAACGGGTTGGCCTTGCTTTTTTATTCTTTGTGTAGGCATCAGCGTTACCTGCTTTTTCTTTTCATGAAATCCATAAGGCTTTTTCTTTCACTGATTTCCACGAGTCGATAGTATCACCTTTTGGGCAGCACCTACCTTGCTTATCAAAACAAAAAAGAAGACGAAAAAAATAGTTTTCATGAAATAGGAGGGCATGAGAAACCTTTCATCTAAACTCTCTTCCATATAACCTGCTCCAGGCAATACCAAGGTCGACTAGATTTGATTTTCAAACTGGATTGGAAGTAACTGAATACATCATAGTCAGAGGTTCAATCCATATCTGATCTAAGATGTTAAGCTTAAGGCTTTTCTTTTTCCAAAAAAACTTTGTGTATAAGAGAACCCACCTTGAGTCAGATTATCCTGAAAAATTATTACTGATTTCATGGCAATACAAAAACATTCTTTCTGAGTATAAGTCGAATAAATTTTGCCGATTTTAAATACCTAAGAACATCTAAGCGAAGTTTTGCAAAATAAAGGGAGTATTGAGTTTTCCTGAGTTTTTCAGTTAAGAAATGTGAGCGAATAATATTTTGGAAATATTTTATACCTTATCATATAATTTGTAGTAGATGAAAATGATGTTCTGAAAGCTTCTTTATTTTGTTAAATCGATTGTGAATTTTC
This sequence comes from Puia sp., assembly GCA_035569795.1. Classification (GTDB taxonomy): domain Bacteria; phylum Bacteroidota; class Bacteroidia; order Chitinophagales; family Chitinophagaceae; genus Puia. The sequence continues at coordinate 1,231 of DATMMJ010000407.1, forward strand.
ATTTTTGTCCTAAGTTCTTTGCTTTTTTTCTTCAGCAAGCCGGTAATTTTTTTGGTAAAAAGATGATTTGATATTTGATTATTTACAGGAAAAGAATATCAACGCCATCCAAAACTAAAGTGAGCAAAAAGGTGAGCTCATTTCATTTAGCATTTGGAATGCTTATCCATAAAGAGTTTCAAAGGATTATGTCGACCAGTCATCCCGACAATGGTCTAAAGCTATCTTAAGACGGAAGCCCGTAAACGCACTGTTTACGGACTTTTTTTATCGCTCCTGTCGCCAATTTTTCTCTCACTGTTTCAAATAATGAAGCGCAACACTTCCAGACTTAAAAGTCTTTGACTCAACCAATTTTAATTTTAAATTCTCCTGCAGACTAATCCCTTCCATCAACCGTCTCCCTTCTCCTGCAAATACCGGATGAACGACAATATGATATTCATCCACCAGACCAAGCTGGATAAGTTGCGAAGGAATATTTGCACCACCGGTTAATATACTTTTCCCTTGCTCCTGTTTCAATTTTAGTATTTTGTCTTTAAGGTTCGTACGAACAATTTCTGTATTTTTTCCTTCAGCTTTTTCCAGCGTTTTTGAAAAAACAATAATTTTATTGGAGTTAAATGCCTGAGCAAATTCGAGATCTGCTTTTGTCTCACCGGAAGGGTTCTTTGCGATGTCGGGCCAATAAGGAACCATCAATTGGTAAGTTTTGCGCCCGTAGACGAACAGGTCAGCATTTCGCACAAGGTTCGTGTGGAATTCAAACATTTCTACCTCAGGGATCATTTTGGTATGGTCGCAGCAGCCGTCAATGGTAAGGTTGATTGCGTAGATTAGTTTTCTCATTTAATTTTTGACCGTAAAGATAAAGGCCGTCTCGCTTTAATAAAAGGGCAGTATACGACATTGTTAGGGTGTGGATGAGGCAAAGTCTCAATCGCTTTCTAATTTTTCTTTAACGTTTCGATCTGGCAGGTAGAAAATCGAAAAACCTATTTAATAGGCTGATTTTCAAATTTATAGAAGTGCTAGTCGTTTGAGGTAAGCAAAAAACTTTGCGAGAATTGTCCTACCGTGGCGACTAAGAGCAAACCAGATTGATTCAAATGCCTGTAAAATATAGTGTTTGCAGGCATTTTGCTTAACCTTATCAAAAAATATCAGGAAATATCAGAAAAATAGTAAACTAAAAGGGGAGCTCTTGCCCGGCATCCCGTTTGAGTTCACCAGAGTGCTGCTGCAAGCTCTTCGCATTTAAGCGCTTCTTCCAGGACCCACAAGATTTCTTTCTGACTTTTTGCATCAATGAAAATGACCTGTCCGGTAAAATGCCAAATGATTTTAATGCCGGAGAGAAAATGTTTTGTTCGGGACCGAACCATACTGCCATTTGTAAAAGGATTATTTATTGGCCTAAGCCCAAGATTATCTCAATGCCATTTGGCATCGGCTTGACCCCTTGCAATGAAAAAATTTCCTTTTGTAATCGTGTAGCTTTGTCGGAATATCATTTTAGCGTAATGATATGGATTCGTGCTTCTTTCATCTTGACGCTATTTTATCTAGAAATCCTTTGCAAATATCCAGATCTTTTCCAATGTATGAAATATGATTATCAGGGCGCAATAAAATATAAAAATTTGCTTCGCTCCCAAATAAAGATGCAGGAATTTCTTTAAAAATGTATGATACTATTTTAATTTTTGCATCACTTAGTTGCCAACTATTATTTTTATTGTGATTGCCAAAGAACAAAATTTTAAAAGCTGGCTCGGCTAAATATTCGAATATTTGCTTGCCGTCAGAAAAAATAAAATATGGCATCCGGACTCCTGCTTTAACCTTGCCAATTGAGCTCTTAGTAATCAGATAATTGCCTTCATAGGTAATCCCGGTTTGAGATATTAATGGAAATATTATTTTTTTTATAAATGTGCTTTTGGTAACTATCCCAATAATTAGCGGAAAGAAATTTAAGCGCAGAAAGTTCCAATAAGGGTTGGCACCTGCCATCAAATCAAACATTCTATCGGTCGTTTGCAACAAATGCTTCGCATTCTCGCTTCGCTCAATATTATATGTGCTTAAAATTACGGGGTTGATTTTCCCCCCGATTGTATATGCAATTTTCCATGCTAAATTATAAGCATCCTGTATGCCTGTATTCATGCCTTGTCCCCCCGCAGGTGTATGAATATGCGCAGCATCACCTGCTATGTAACATCTTCCTTTTTCGAAAGAATCAGCCTTGCGGCTGTGCACTTTGTAACTGGAAAACCATAACACTTCTTCCACTTCAACAGGAGAAATTATCTGTTGCTTTATATAGTTTTTGATGTCGTCAATTTTAATTTCTTCACCTGCGATACTACCATTAGGCAAAATACCCACAATACGATAATGCCCTTTACCTTCCATGGGAAAAAAAAGGATAAACCCCTTTTGTATCATGAACATAAATAATTCATTCTTATTGATGACTGCGCTTTTTAGTTTTACATCAGCTACATAAAATATTTTAGGAACAGTATCGCCTTCAAATAATAGGCCCATTTGATGTCTTACCTGACTGCTTGCGCCATCGCAGCCTACAAGGTAATCTGCTTCAATTTTTTGCACTTGCCCAATGCTATCTTTATAATACCCTGTCACGCCATTTTCATTTTGTTCAAAATGAATAAACTCAGATTTCCATTGAATTTCTTTTTGATTTGCAGAGAGATAGTCAACCAAAAGTTTTTCCGTTTTGCTTTGCTCTAAAGAAAGCGCATAAGGGAATGGGCTTAGCCCTTTCCCTAAACCTGCAATATTTACTGATGCCTTTTGTTTCCCTTTATAAAAAAAATTCATGGCTGTCGTTACCTGGCCTTCGTTTATCGCTTTTTCAGCTATGCCTAATTCCTGAAAAATTTCAAGTGTCCTTGCCTGCACGACAAGGGCTTTCGAAAAAGCCGTAGCTTTCTCATTTTTTTCTATAATAATGGATTTGATGTTGTAGCGCAACAGCTGTGCTGCCAAGCTCAAGCCTGTTGGCCCTGCACCCACAATGATAACCTGGGTGTTCAAAATATTATTTTGTTTGTCCATGTTCCTATTTAAGCTGACGGTTGTGCTGTTAATTACAATGCTCTTTCCATAAAATAAAGCTATTTTGTATGTCCCTAGCGATAATATTTATTCTATGCGAAATTTTTATGCCATTTTGTATACCATCAAAGTTGAGCAAATTGAGGGAGGAAGACGTAATACAAAACTCGATGCCGAGCAATGCAGACGCAAAGCAATAGGAGCACACGACGATGAAAAATGTGGACTGCACGACTAAGAAGAGCGATTTAATAAAGAAATAATCGCTAGGCCTCTTATGCGATCTGAATCAGTCTGTTCTGCTCCGGGAGCGGATTTTTCGATAACGCTCATGCTTCCATCAATTCTGTTGATAAGAAATATACTCCCGGCCACCTGCTCACGAATTGAAAAATGCAAACCATCCATGTAACATCCAGTGTTTT
>DATMMJ010000408.1:0-2089 GCA_035569795.1 Puia sp.
CCGCCGCCGCCTTTTATCAATGGAGAGATATGTTCTTTTATGATCTTGTTTGCATCCAGACCCGTTGCCGCGGCTACATTTTCCGCAATGCTGAGCGCTACAAACGGCTTGCCTCCAATATTGGAACAAAGCACCACCACATAATCCCGCAGATGGTTTTTGAGATCGAAGCAAAGTTTTTTCAAAGCATCTGCACTGGAGACTTCAATGATGCTGCCAATAAAATTAATCTGGTTGATTATTTCATCTTTTTGTAATAACTCATTGCGTACAACCACCAGTTGCCTCGCTTCAAGATGCTCGATATGCTTTTTCAATTCTCCATTCTCCGACAACAAATTATCAATAGACTTATTAATATCTCTTGGGTTTTTTAGGGATTCACGGACCAGGTTGATCATAGCCAATTGCTCATCGATATATTCTTCCGCAACCTTTCCGCTCACAGCTTCAATACGCCGAACACCAGCTGCTACGGCTGACTCATGCAATATCTTTAAAAACCCAAGCTCGCCTGTTGCGCCAACATGGGTGCCACCGCATAACTCGACAGAATAATTCGGATCGATGATGACCACTCTAACCATATCTCCATATTTCTCCCCAAACAAAGCCATAGCGCCTAATTTCAGCGCCTCCTGTTTTGGCATTTGGGTGATCACGACAGGGATATTGGCTCTTATTTTTTCATTGACCAATCTTTCAATCCTGGTAATCTGTTCATCCGTTACTTTTACAAAATGAGAAAAATCAAATCGTAAGTGTTCATCATTTACCAAGCTTCCTTTTTGTGCAACATGAGTGCCTAGCACTTGTCTTAATGCAGCATGCAGCAAATGTGTGGCTGAATGGTGGATGGCAGTTGACCGGCGTTCCGTAACATCTACTTTTGCCAGTGCGGGGGCACTTATATCAGCAGGCATCAGTTCTGCAACATGGATGATAAGATCATTTTCTTTTTTTGTATCAATGATTTGAACACTGTCTTCAGGGAAAATCAATTCACCGGTATCGCCCACTTGGCCCCCACTTTCAGCGTAAAATGGAGTGGTATCCAAAACCATATGATAAAGCGCACCCTCCTTTGATTTAACTTTTCTGTATTTGATCACTTTTGCTTGAGCCTCCAAGCAGTCATAACCAATAAATTTTGTTTGCACATTATCCAGTAAAACAACCCAGTCTTCGGTATCCATGGACGATGCACTCCGGCTGCGCGTTTTCTGTTTTTGCATTTCCTCGTCAAAGCCCGATTTATCCACTAAAAGATTATTTTCTCCCGCAATAAGCTTTGTCAAATCAAATGGAAATCCAAACGTGTCGTATAGTTCAAATGCATCCTTCCCTGCAATCGTATATTTTTTCTTAGGACCTGTCAATGCTTCACTAATTAATCCATCCATTTTTCCAAGCCCCCTCTCCAAAGTTCGAAAAAATGCTTCTTCTTCCTCTTTTACCACTTTACTTACAAAATCAACTTGTTGCTGGATTTCAGGAAATACTTTTTCGAATTGCGATGCTAAAAGAGGTACTAATTGATACAACAGCGGATTTTTATAATTTAAATAGGAGTAGTAATATCTAACGGCTCTTCGTAAAATACGTCTTACTTCATACCCTGCTCCTACATTAGAAGGCAATTGTCCATCTGCAATGGTAAAAGAAATAGCTCTAATGTGGTCAGCAATTACTCTTACTGCAATATTTTTTTTGCTCGATGGCTCTGCGTAATCTAATTCGTTTGTATTACCAGTTAATCTTTTAATTGCTGCAATCATGCCAGTGAATAAATCTGTATCATAATTGCTTTGCTTGTTTTGAATCACTCGGACAACCCTTTCCAGTCCCATGCCTGTGTCAACATGCTTTGCGGGCAAAGGCTCCAGGCTTCCGTCTTTTAACCGGTTAAATTGAATGAACACATTGTTCCATATCTCGATCACTTGCGGATGTTCGGCATTAACCAACGTTTTCCCGTCAACTAGTTTTCTTTGATCATCGCTCCTGCAATCCACATGCATCTCCGTGCAGGGCCCGCATGGGCCGGTGTCGCCCATCTCCCAGAAATTATCTTTTTTACCGCCAAGCA
>DATMMJ010000409.1:0-16160 GCA_035569795.1 Puia sp.
TTACTTGTATTTGGGATTACCCCGAAGATGGCAGCGGCTTTATGTGAGGAATCCCTGAGATAGTCAGGCTCTACATTTCTATCATCCAGTAACTGATATTCCGGGCCGGTGGAAAAAGTAGTCCCCAGGTCCGGTCTTTCCTGTACGTTTATGAACACGCCACTATTTCCGGCATGTGAAATTTTCCATTCGAGGGTCATCTCAAAATTTTCATACTCGTTATCTGTCACGAGGTCTCCGTGTTTTACATTTTTAGCGTGCGGGTTGCATATAAGGTTACCGCTGTCCACAGACCAGGCTGAAGGGATGTTGCCCCTGTTAAACAGATGCCATCCATTCATGGTCTTTCCATCAAAAAGGAGGTTCCATCCATCTTTTTTTTCCTGATCAGAAATTGTATTGTGCTGATCAGAACGAATTAAGCATGCAGACATAAAGAATGTACAAAACACAACTATACAAATGCTAAGAATGTTTACCCGGCTTTTCATAAATGACTTATTAATAAATCTCGGAACGATGAACTGTTTGCAACATTATGCAATATTGCAGATATTTGCAAATAATAAAAGCGCTCACTCGGCTTACTGGACCGATAGACTGAAAGAATTTTATTTAAGGTTATAACTTACAAGGGACCAATCCTGAATATGTTTAGTAATGATCAGCTCGCCGGAGGGATTGAGATAGAGTCTCACGAAGCCGATATTGTCTTTAAACCATTGGTCGATAGTGAAAACGGCATCGGGCAAACCAGCATAGCCATAAATCTGCCAGGTGCTTGTAAAAGTATTGTTCCCGACAGTTATTGCATCCTGCCCGATTACGGTTACATCGCTTATGCCCGGAATATATGGCCAGGATGAACCGCTTACAAAAGGCATAATATATTGCCTGACCATGTACGAGTTGGTCCGGTCCATAAACCGCAAAGTATCCCCTGTTTGGTAAACAAAATTGCTATCGACCCATCCAGGATACTTGAATTGCCATATCGTTGCGGTTATTCCGCTAGACCATTTGACAGTGTCAACAATCAGGACATCCACGTTGTATTGTGTGGAACCACTATCCTGATTTCCCTGAATAGTCGTATCCTTTACCAAGTAATGCCAGGAGTCGCCGATTGTATTGGGAAATACATCCAGCGAACTGGTATTTCTAGTATTGCTCTTATTGCAACCGGTGGCCATTAACAGGAGTACTGCTCCCAAGCAAATAGTTTTCAATCTTACCATTTTGGCTTTACTGATTGACGGATTTAGCGGCCAAATCGTTGCTTCAAAACATACAAAACATAGAAATAGAGGGGATCAGGCCTAAATACTTGTCACTGATCTGTCACCAATTTCTCTACAACCCACTAAAATCAATTGATTTCATTTTCTGCATAGTCAGCCACAAGAAGCAAAATTCAATATTTTATTGCAAATAAATATGTCCAGACGATAAAGAGGATTTGTAGGGGTATTCTAAACCATAAATACGCAAGTCCGTTTCCGCCAAAGGTTCCTTTTTGATAGTCAATATGCTTAGTTGCTGCATAAATATTTGCAGGAAGCAAGAATATAAAGAATGCGATAAGTAACCACGCAGTTATTGTTCTGCCTGTTGGAATAAAGAGGCCAATAGCCGCAGCGATTTCCACAAATCCAGTCAGATAAACTATTGCAGATTTATATGGAATAAAAGAAGGTAACATCATAGCCATACCTTTTGTAAACGCAAAATGTGCCATTGCCGTAAATAAAAGCATGATCGACATTGCCATTCTTCCCGATAATGCAAATTCAAAATTGTTATCAAGAATTTTTGTACCTACAAGCGAAATAGCAAATACACCCAATAAAACTAATAATGGTTTCATCTCTTTTTGATGAGGCAAAAATCTGCTTATATTATCAAAGAACAATTGTAAATTTAATGAGCATAGGTTCTCGGCTGACGGATTTCAAACTCGCCAAATGGCCAAATACTTAGTCTGCTCTATTGCAATACTTTTTCTTTCACGCCATGCAAAGCTCGATTTATGAAAAATAAACGAAGGGATTTTCTGAAATTTTCTGGACTTGCCGGATTGGGTTTGGCCGGGAGCATCATGCAAAGCATTGCAGCAGAAAAGACGCAGGCCCATTTGCCAGACGCTATGGACCAGAGAGGTTCAAAAGATTTTGCAGATGACCAGCTCACGATGATTGGTCTCTATGGTCCTTGGGCGGCGTCGTTGACGGCCAACAAATTGCCTTCCATATCTTTTAGAAATCCGAAATGGACGGATATTGAATCCTGGCGTCCAATGGCAAGGCAGCGGGTGATGGACAGAATGGCTATCCCTGATATCGGCAACATAAAGGAATTGCGCGTAGTCAGGGAATTTGTATATGATGGTTTACTGGTGAAAGTGTTAGAATGGCAACTACCTTATGGCCGCCCCACGGAAGCAATTCTTCTCAAACCTGCAAATGCAAACGTGCCCCTCCCAGGGATACTTGCTTTTCATGATCATGGTGGCGATAAATATTTTGGTAAAAGAAAAATTACCCGGATAGAAGATAACCCGCACCCTCTAATTACTGCACATCAGAACCAATATTATTCCGGATTGGCCTGGGCCAATGAATTGGCAAAAAAGGGATATGTTGTTCTGGTCCCTGACGCTTTTTCTTTTGAGAGCCGGCGGGTAATGCTGCAGGATGTTCCCAAATCGTTGAGACAGGGACTAAGCGACGATGACCCTGAAAACCCGACCAATATTGCAGCCTACAATAAATGGGCTGCTGACCATGAACACATCATGGCCAAATCATTGTTCAGTGCAGGCACAACCTGGCCCGGGGTGTTTTTTGCGGAGGACCGGAAAGCCCTGGATATACTTTGCTCCCTGCATGACGTGGATGCAAAACGAATTGGCTGTGCCGGACTTTCCGGTGGCGGCCTGCGTACGGCCTTCATGGGAGGGCTCGATCCCAGGATACAGAGTGCGGTTTGCGTGGGATTCATGACCACCTGGAAAGATTTTTTATTGTACAAATCCGTAAATCATACCTGGATGATTTATACTCCTCTTTTGCCTATGGAACTGGATTTTCCTGAAATACTCGGGATGCGTACACCACTACCAACACTCGTATTGAATGATCTGGCCGACGATTTATATACCCTCGCTGAAATGAAAGAGGCCGACAGGATACTGGCTGAACTTTATCACAAAGTCGATCGAGATACCCGTTATAAATGTTCTTACTATCCGGGGCCACATAAATTTGATGCTACGATGCAGGCGGAGGCTTTTGCCTGGTTCGAGAGGTGGCTGAAAAATTAATTTTTGGAGCAATTAAACTTTGTGCTGATACTTTCTGATTTTCACCACATCATTGTATCAATACCCTGCAACTCACAAAACCCTATCTATAATATATGCCCGGATATCCGTCGCAATCGAAAAAAGAAAGGCTTCTAAGAAAGAAAGCGTTCTTGCTGTAAGCCTCATAATTTGTAGAAATCGAGGAACATTGGCAATCCTAAGCTCAGGTAAATTTTCTTGTCACAAATCCTTCACTAATTTTTATATTACCCGCTATAATCAAGGCTGTCAGGGATTCCACCAGTAAGTGCATTTTAACACTAGTGAGCGATTTTTTACAAACATCGGCCCTATGTAATAATTGTCAGTATAAACAATAAACAGATCAGATGCAGGTTGGTATCGCCATTGAAATCTTGTGTTCAGGTTTGTATTTGCTGTTTGCTGATTATACTGAAGATAAGCTGTCAGAAATAGGGTATTTGTTAACGTGACATCAATTCTTGTTCCGAGCAAAAGAAAATTGTTATTGCCCCATGGCTGGGGAAGCTGTAAACTATTGTAGCTGGCCGCTACATCAATGTTCACAAAAGGCTGAATGCGATAACCAACATCACCTGAAATAGCAAGCAATCTTCCATGCGCATAATAACTGCCGTCGCGCAGTGATAAGGTATAAGTCAGTGTATGCTGAGGTGCAGATACAATATCGAAACCGCCACTGTTCCAGTTATATTTTGTGTGGGCTGCAAGAGAATCTTTTCCAAGATTGGTAGGATCAAACGGAGCCAACAGCTCTACATAATCGTTCTGCACTGCAGCATTGAATGTGCTCTTGTTTCTGAATGTAATAAGATATGACAGAACGCTCTCATTATCTGTACGGCTAAATTTTGTATCAAAATAATAGGTTGACGTCAATTGCGGCCCATGGCTTAATATAATGCCGCTTTTTGGAAAGAAGTATCTTGTAACTACTGGATTTATTTTTATGTAGTTATTCCGTGGTACATAGCCTACCTCGGCATTGTAATTATTACCTATCAACTCGTGCTCCCATGAGATAAGCCAGTTCCGGCTGCTGTACTGGAGGTTGGCCGCATGCACATAATCTTTTCCGCTAATGCCCGGGCTGAATGACTTGATGAAAATGGTCTTGCCCGTCCAGGTATTATTAGATGGGGCAAGATTATATTCAAATCCAATGTTTCGGTTGTATTGCGAATAAACAGGAGCAGCAGAATCTTTAGCGGGATGATAATCAATGGAAGTTTTATCAATATAAAATAAAGCAATGTTCGATTTTTTAAAAAGTTTTCTTTGCAAGGTTATTTCTGCGAAATTTTGTGCTGGCAAAGCCGTGCTGTCATTTAGCTTTTGAGTTTCCATATCCATGACACCAATCCTCCAGTTCTTATCTAACTTGCCACTGAGCCTTGCGCCTGCATTAATAGGAGCTGACAGCCCAATCCTCCGAGAGAAAAATGGCCTTATATTGGCATAGCCCAGATTGGAAAACAAGTCAGCATTTTCTAAAAAGAACTGCCTTTTTTCCGGATAAAATAATTCAAATCGGCTCAGGTCTGTAACCTGTTTATCTACATCTACCTGAGAAAAATCGGGGTGCACAGTAAGGTCCAGATTTAGAGAAGAAGTCATGGTTATTTTAGCATCAATGCCTACTTTTTTTTCAAAACCTGTAGGAGTAGCTGCGATATAATCTTTGGATATGCCCGTCAGCAGATAAGGTATCAGTGAGATATTGTTGTGGTGCTCAGGCAAGGGAGCATCCCATACCAATACGCCCGTATAGGAAAGAGAGGCTGTTGGGAATTGCCTTGGCACAGGCGCCCAACTTGATTTTTCTGTCGTCTTAAGATCGTTCCGGCTGAAATTTATCCCCCATTCTTTGATGCCTTTTTTATAGCGTATGGTTTTGAAAGGGATCGCTGCTTCCCACACATATTTTTCGTTGTCATTCTTTACTACCGAAACCCATTTATTATCCCAGTTAAGATCCACTTTTCCTCCATCATACATAGTGCCATCCCACTGTGCGCCTGCTGCATTCGCGCCAAAAGAAAAGCCTGTGTTCTGATCGCCATATGTATCCATGAACAACAGGAAATTATCATTCTTCCCAAAGTTAAAATCCCTGCGCATTGACTCTACCATATTGGGGCCGGTAGTCGCCGGCTTGTAACAGGTAGCTAAAATATACAGGTTGTCATCATCGTAAGTCATCCTCACTTCTGTGGGCACATTGGCGCAGTTCGTATCCATTGGAAGCACCATGCAAAAATCAGTTGCTACCTGCGCATCCGCCCACGCTTTTTCACTCATGACCCCGTCAATCTTAATGGGAGAGGAGGCCTTTGATATAAAATACTTAAAAAGCGCATTTTTTTTCTGGGCATAAGTAAGCCCCGTAATAGAAAACAGGAACACAAAGCACGTAATTCTTCTCAACTCATTTTTGGTTTATAGGTGGGCAATACATTTTGAAATTAACCTATGTTGCAACAACAGCAAAATCCAATTGTTTATTAGCATTGCCGGAAAGTAGCAATATGACTATTGCACTTCTGTATTTGGACCGCAAACGGTACCTGCGACAGTTGAAATAGTTTGTGCCTTTAAGGAAATATTTATCAGTAAAAGAAGAAACAAATATTTAAATTTCATTCCACTGATTCCGTAAAAAAAAATAGTTGCCCAATAAATGGGATGCGTTTGTGGACCCCCGCACTATATTGAAAATAGGAATTTTAATTTCTCATTGAATTAGAAATATTTTTTAGACAAGAATTGTTCCATTGATGCTCTGTTCCTCAAAAAAGGAAAGTCATTACAGAATATACTCTCTGAGAATTATTTTCGGTCAGTCTGAAGGAAACCAACATGGTGTGAAAAAGACAAGTCGCTAGTGACGATCGCGTATGATTCTTGGAAAAAACACAGTCGGCCCCACTGTCAGGAACGCACCCAAAGTCGCAATGCCCACCCCTGTTCCGATGGCGAAATCCTTACGGCTGATAAGATGGCCACCGACGCCATATTTGATCAGGAGATAGAAGATAACTACATAAAGCAAGCTCGTAACCAGGCCCGGTGAGTAGGTGTTGAGGCGAATGGTCCAATATAAATGGACGGTCAGCACATGGGTAACAAATCCAGCTACGAAAATAAGGGGCAGGATAACCCAATGGCCGCCGAAATTGTCAAATAAAATGTTGCTTACAGCAATTGCGCCAATAAACGCGGCATTAAACCAGAAGAACATCCGAACGTGATACGTTGGCCAAAAATTCTCCGCGATCCATTTAACAAAGCCACCATTGAGCAACGTTTCGTCAAGGATGTGAACGATGTATGACGCGAAAAATGCCCAGAAGAGAATGCTTAGGAACAACATAATCATACTTGATTAGGATCAAAATTAAGCCTTTTATGATTTTACGTTGCTCTTCCATGCGAGGATTGGTAAGAATGAACCGCCAACATTATCTTTAGAGCTTTATTTACAGTCTGTGTACTCATTGACGCTATCGATCTTTCTGTCGCGCATCGGTTTTCCTGCTTCATCTCTTCGCACGAACGCGCAAGGACATATCCCTCGTTTTTGATGATAGACGATGACCTCGTGATTTCTGTAGGCCGATCGAGTGATCAAAATCTTCTAACGGATCGCTTTGATCTAACCGGGAAAAAGAAATTTCTTAATGATACCTAAATCAGCTTTGTTTCGATGGCTAACCTTACCAAGCTGGCGGTATTTTTTACATTCAGCTTAGCCAATAGGTTTTTCCTGTGACTATCTATTGTCGAAGGGCTTAGGTATAATTTAGCTGCAATCTCAGGGTTGGTTAGACCATCTACAATCAATGTCAGCACTTCCTTTTCTCTTCCGGACAATTCTGGGAGCTGATTATTAGTTTGAACAGTTTGTTTCCATAACGATTGACCGGCTTCAAAGCTCAAGTAGGTTTTACCTCTGTTTACTTGCATGATGGCCTCAAGTAATTCATCCCTACCAGCGTTTTTCAGAATATAGCCGCTGGCTCCGTTTTTCATCATTTCCAGAACATAACTACCCTGACTAAAAGTACTCAAACCTAGTATGGATATACCCGGATATTTGGATTTCATTTCCTTACATAACGCAATGCCATTTATATCTGGCAGGTTGATGTCCATTAAAATGACATCTGCGGTGTTCTTAATAAAATATCCCAGGCACCCCTGTCCATTGGTAGCATATCCTACTAATTCAATGCCTTTTTCATTTGAAAGCAGTGATTTAAGGCCTTCTAATACTAATGGATGATCGTCGACGATAAAAACCCGTATCATAAATCATTTTTAGGGATCTAAATCGTGAATTCAAGGTTAACCCAGGTACCTTTTCCATGCTCTGACTTCAGGTCCAAATATCCTTTCAAATAATCTACTCTGGAGCGAATATTATTCCATCCTGCTCCTTTATTCTCAGCCAATGAATTTATATCAAATCCTTTGCCGTCATCTTCGAGGGTGATATGTAACCTCTCATTTTCCCGGACTATCTGAAGAAAAATTTTATGTGCCTCAGCATGCTTGATTGCATTATTTAATAATTCTTGGATGATACGGTAAATGATAATTTCTGTATTTGCGGTAAATCGCGTTTCCAATCCAAATGACTGATAAACCATGTTGATATTTCCTGACCTGCCAATGAAATTACAATAGTCTTTAATGGCATTATCAAGGCCTAAATTGTGCAATGCCTCAGGCATTAAATTTTGGGCTATCCTTCGCAATTCCAGAATGGAACTGTCTATCAAATCCAAAGACCTTTGAAATATCACTGCGTTCTCGGGGGGCATTAATAAATTGTCTTTCATAACTATAAATGATAATTTGGTTCCAGTAAGTATCCCTCCTAATCCATCGTGCAAATCTTTCGCCAACCTGCTACGCTCATCCTCTTGCCCTTTTAGCATGGCGTCTGCCGTTATTAATTGTTTATCTTTTTCCAGGTCATTGATTTTTTGTGATTGCAATTGTTGTTTTTGATAGTAAATCCTGAAAATTAAAAATCCTAACGATAACAATACAAGTATAGAACTTATCAAAATAGCAATTAGAATTGTTTTTTGATTGATTGAGAAGGCTTGGATCTGTTTATCTTTTTGCAATTTTTCTATTTCAAATTGTTTTTTTCCGGATTGGTATTTTATCTGAAGTTCTTCTGTATTCTTAGCAATGATTTTGCTGAATAAGGAATCATTTATAACGCGCTGCAAACTGTCATAGTGAATGGCTTGTTCAGTATTGCCCAAGGCGGCATCAACGAAGGCTATTTCTCCGTAAATATCTTTTTGCATTTCAAGGAAGTCATATTTGATAGCTATATTTAGCGATATCAGATAATTCTTCTTTGCCAACGTCATTTGTTTTTGGAGAATATAGGTGTACCCCAATCCCTTATAGGATGCTGCCAAACCGTGGACATTGTCAATTTTCTTACAAATAGATGCAGCACGAAGATAAGCGTCCAAGGCTTCCTTGTTTTTCCTCTGATGATTATAAATATCTCCAATATTTATTAATGCTGCCCCGGCAATTCGGTCATCGTTTAATCTTTTGGCCGTTGCTAAAGACTGATTGAAATAACCCAAGGCTTCCTTATAGTTTTTTCGAAGCACAATGACTTCCCCTAGGTTGTTCAATGAGGCAGCTAGTCCAGATTCATCTTGGGAATAGTAGACAGACATCCTGCCATATTCCTCGGATTTGTCAAGGATATCCAAGCCTCTATAGGCGTTACATACACAACTGTATATGATGGAAAGAACAGGTGAATCCAGAGATTTTTCGAAAAATGGCAGAGCCTTGAAATAGTATTCAAGGGCAGATTGATTATCACCTTTATAAATATAGATATTGCCGATATTAAAAAGACTTCCATAATAAGAACGCCAGAGTGCATAGTGTTTGCTTAAATCAAGTGCTTTGTTGCTTAATTCCAAAGATTCATCAAATTTTCCTTGTTGGTTTAAGATATTCGTGTAGCTATTTAAATATTTTATCTGCCCTAATGGGAAATGTATTTTCTCGCTTAGCGCTCCTGCCTGGGTATAAAGTCGGATGGCAGAGTCTGGATTGTTGGATTCATATTGTTGTCCCAGTTTAAATAATAAATATACTTTCTCAGAATCTTCCTTTGCATTTTCTAATTTATGACGCAGACTATCAGAAATACCAGACTGTGCAATAAGCTTCTGCTCCAAGCCAGCGCTCATATATGAAAGTAGTAAGAAGATTACTGTCTTTAGCCCCATGATCCTTTCTGTTGATTGAATATTCAAAGTTTGATATTCTATCGGGAATGAGCAAGGATTCCTCAAATTTTCCCCTTTTTAGGGGAGGTCAAAATCACCTTTCTGGTGGAGGTTACTAAATCCGCCTGCAGCTACTTTTGAATCATTAATAACCTAAAAATTGTTGTATGAAAAAGTTAGCACTACTATCTCTGTTCGTTTTCAATGCCATCATTTCAGTCCATGCGCAAGGGTTTCTCCATGGTTTGGGTCTTAAGGCAGGACCCAGTTTTACGAATGTTTCGAGTCCCTCTTCTCTATTGCATGGGGCCCAAACTGGCTTTACAGCGGGCATATTTAAGGCGCCGAATAATAATAAACTGCTCGGTCTTAGAATTGAGCTCTTGTATCTAAAACAAAGCTATAGTCAGGGCAATGCATCTAATGCAGGCGAGGCAAGCCTAGACTATATTTCCTGGTCAAACATGTTAAATGTGAATATTACCAAATATTTCTCCTGCATGATAGGAGAGCAACTTTCCTATTTACTAAACGCGAAAGCAGATTCAAGTTTTAACATTGCTGGAGCCGGGTCTTACACTCAAATATTAAAGTACTTTAATCGCATTGACTTTGGATTGACGGCGGGTATGGAAATCCATCCGTTCAAAGGAATTGGTATCGGAGCCAGGTATACCTGGAGCGTTCTAAATATGTTCAAATCTTCATTTGATTCTATTCAATCTTCAGGTGGAGGAAGTTTTGGAAATATGAATCAAAGAATCAATGTGCTGCAACTTTTCTTAAGCTATAAATTTTAATCCAGCAAGGGATGCATTCTATTCTAAATTCTTTAAACAAGTAATATGAAATCCATTATAATAATTACCGGTTGCATTTTTTCAATGTTGGCTGTTTCATCATGCATAAAGGCCGTAATTCCAATTCCAAAAACTGTCGATTCATTAGTAAGCACTGTTGCCGGAAATGGTATTCCAGGATATTTGAATGGGATTGATTCCGGTGCGGAATTTTATGCTGAGAATGCACTCACTATCGACAATCAAGGCAATATTTTTGTTGCGGACTTAAATAGAATCCGTAAAATATCTCCAAATGGAATGGTCAGTACGTTCGCTGGAACGGACCAGGCTGGGTACATAAATGGGACTACTAATGCTGAATTTGATTATGCATATGATCTAAAGACTGACGTAGCTGGGAATATGTACGTGGCTGATAACAGAAATAATGTCATAAGAAAAATCTCGCCAACTGGTTTGGTTTCCACGTTTGCTGGCAATGGAAGCTGGGGTTATGTAGATGGTCCATCGTCCAATGCAGAATTTCATAACCCTGCAGGAATGACAATAGATGCAGCTGGGAATATCTTTCTCGCTGATCTGGATAATTTTCGTATAAGAAAAATCTCAACCACGGGTGTAGTAAGCACCATTGCCGGCAGCGGTATCGAAGGATTCTTGGATGGTGATGCAAGCGTAGCCCAATTTGATGAGCCGAGTTCGGTAGCTGTCGATTTGGATGGCAACATATATGTAGCTGATCTGGTCAATAACCGCATTCGCAAAATATCCGTGACAGGGATGGTGTCTACATTTGCAGGAAATGGAACCCCGGGTTTTGGAGATGGTCCTGGCAGCAACGCCGAGTTCAATGGCCCGTCTTCAATAGTCATAGACCATCTTGGAAACATTTATGTAGCGGATACTGGCAATAATCGGATCCGAAAAATAACGCCAGATGGATTGGTAAGTACAATAGCCGGTAATGGTACGGCCGGCTACACGGATGGAGCTTTGAGACAGGCATCTTTTAATATTCCAATTGGAGTTGCACTAGACTCCAAAGGGAATCTCTATGTTGCTGATTATGCAAATTTTCGTATTCGAAAAATAACACTGCAATAGCAAGATTGATCAAACAGTAAAAAGAGGGTATACCAAACAGGTTCTTCATTTCTCAGAAGCCTAGCAGTTGCAGAATGGATTTTCTTGCTTGTATGTGCATTCTAATGAATAACTCCTATGAATAGCAAGGCAACATTACATAGTTTCCTCTTTATAATATTTGTGGGCATGTCTAATAAAACTAATTTTACTGCAATGCCACAGCGTGATCGCTCCCCCTCGTTGAGCACAGATAATATCCATAAAAAAAGAGCGGTTCGCACAAACTAAAATCACCGGATGAAAGAAGATGAGCAAAATAAAACCATTTGGACGATTGGCCATTCAACCCACAGTTTTGAAGAATTTGTTGCCATGTTGCATTCCTTTAGTATTGATTTAAATGCGGATATCAGAAGTTACCCCGGATCCCGAAAATTTCCGCACTTCAATAAAGAAGCATTGGAAATTTCTTTGCCACAAAACAAAATTCAATATGTTCATTTAAAAGATCTTGGAGGAAGAAGAAAGGCAAATCCGGATTCAAAAAATACGGGGTGGAGGCATCTTGCTTTTCGCGGCTATGCAGATTATATGGATACAGGTCTTTTTAAGAATGGGATAAATGAACTTGTAAATAGAGCAGCTAAACAGCGTACTGCTTATATGTGTTCAGAAGCAGTGTGGTGGCGATGTCACCGTTCTATGGTTTCTGACTATTTGAAGGTGCAGGGCTGGAAAGTAATCCATATAATGGGTATTGGAAAATCAGTAGAACATTCTTACACAGCGCCAACAAGAATTGTACAAGGGAAGTTGAATTATGAACTGGAATTAAAATAGCAATGTAGAGTAATTTTAGCTGCGGTTGCACTAAATATCTTAAACATACGAAATGAAAACAATTCTCATATTTGTCTCAACACTTGATGGGAAGGTAACAAAATGGGATCAGTCGCGTGTCAGCCTTTGGTCATCTCATCAGGATCAGGATTATTATAAAAAGATATGGAATGAATCACGACTTATTGTTATGGGGAGCAACACATTTACGGCTGACATAGTTAACCCCTCCGCAAGTCATCAAATTATTATTATGACCAGTCATCCTGACAAATATAAAAGCTTGGAGATTTCAGGACAAATTGAATTTACAAACGAGCTACCCTCTGCCTTAGTTTCCCGCTTTAAAATCAAAGGCCATCAACAGATGTTGATTGTGGGTGGACCCCATGTTGCTACCTCATTCTTAAAAGAACAATTAATTGATGAATTGTGGTTGACCTTTGAGCCTAAGATATTTGGACAAGGAAGTAATTTTGCTACAGATGTAGCGCTAGATATCAGTTTACGTTTGATTGATATCGAAAGGGTAAATGACCAGGGAACTTTGATTACTAAATATGCAGTGTTGAGGAAGTGAAATCGCATGGTGATTTAAAGTTTGATTTTAACGCTAAATTTTACTTTATAAACTAATATATGGAAGAAGTAATTTTCATAGTGGAAGAGAGTCTTGACAGGGGATATACAACTAATGGTTTGGTGTTTCAATCAATACGCAGGCAGAAAACCCATCCTTATTGAAGGACGCCGTTATCGGTGTAGTCCATTGTCATTTCGACGATGTCACGAAAAGGATTACCCGGTTGCATATCGTGAAGGAAGAAGTTATCGAAGCATGAGAATCCCAAGAATACATATAAGATTTGCCACTGAACAAAATCGACAACTCCGTATCAGCACCCTTAACCGAGAATCCATTGCTTCCAAAATTTGGTTACTGATCCATTACGGGCGTCGCCTCATGTCTGCATAATGCTCTCTTATGCTCTGTGGGTTTAATGTTTAGCGTTTAAAACGGAGGGAATGAAATTTATGTAGCGACAGAAAGGAAAAAATGAGTCCAATAATAATTATCAACGTGCGTATCCAATTCATAGTGTTCCACTCAGACCACGTTTTAGTAAGCAAATTAATATCAGTCAGTTTTGCTGTCTTAAACAGAATGTCATTTCGAGGATAAAAGTATGCAAATGTTAAAACATCCGCCATAACGTACATGAAAAAAGCCACCCCTGCATATTGTCGGATTGATGGCGGGGTTTTCCAAAATATTATCAGAACGATTAGCCCAAAAACTTGGTTTAATGGAGAAAATATCCTGAAGAAATTTCCGGGATTTACCGTTCTAAAATATTCTCTGGCTGTTACGATCGAACCAGGTATATTACTCCCCCACGATTTTGCATCAATCAAGGAAGTATACATATTTACAAATACCAGCCCGGCTGCAAGGCTAATCGATGCGAATAGCAGGATTGTTTTCATTTCGTTTTATGCAAAGATGACCATATAATCCTCTGCTGAATTGTATTTAACGGACATCTTTATAAAGATGACCTTTCACAAAGCTTTTATTCTGCTTGTATTCTCCAGGCGTCATATTAGTGTACATTTTGAAAGATTTTATAAAATGTGACTGGTCGGAGAATTGGCATTGATAAGCAATTGCTGTTAGTGGTAGTTCAGTGTGATGAATTAAATGTACAGCATGAAGATATTTTTTATAAAGTAAAATTTCTTCGGTATTCATTCCTGTTGCTTCAAAAATCTTTCTTGATAGATGCCGGGGCGAATAACACAACAAATTGGCAAGGTCTCTTACTGATAAATCATGCTGATTGACGGTATATAAGAAATTATTTATTAATTGTTCCTGGGGGTGCAACTCAATAAAATGTCTCTTTGCCCAAGCCAAAAAAACTGAAACCCGATTGTTAAAATTCTCCTGTTCTGCAAGCTGATGCCAAAGTGAGTTAATGGTAGAATCAAGAAGAGTTAAATCCACCACAATATCCGAAAATTCAGAGGCGAGATTTCCAAAAACTCTTTTAATTGCCAAGGGCTGAAAGCGAATACCAAAAAAAACTTGTTGTTTTGGAAGCAGGATTTGTATAGGTCTTGAGTTAAATCCATTAATAAAACAATTAGGTAACGAAAACTTGCTACTAACTATTTGAGCTATGATTGGAGAACCGTTGCTGAAGTTAAAAATGATTTCTACAATTCCTTTTGGTATAATATATTCTTTGTTAAAATAAGTAAAATGATCAACTTGCCAAATAGAATGTATGACATTCTTTACATTTGCCTCCCTATGTATATAACAGTTGTACAATTTTTAATAATTATAGCGCGTGCTGAAGTGTTTTCCATAACGCCCCCATGAACGCAATCCTGCTTCAACAATACGGTTATTTTAGCGTATCCCAGGTAACCCCCTGGCTAAGATATTGCAAAAAGTGATTACCTCGGAAGTTGGTTGGAGGATATATTATCTTAAATATACTTTTCTTTTAGTGTATTTCTAGTATAGAGATCTCAAATGCTCATATTCTGGGAACAGAAGTAATTCTCTTTTATATGGCAATGAGTTTTGCTAATGTATTCCATTCAATTCTTTGATTTGAAAACCAATGAGGAAGCTGAAGTGTGAGCTAACAAAATGGTGGACAAATTATCAGTGTATTCTGAGATTGTATGTAATGAAAGAAAGTATTTCGATGGAATCAATGGATATCACTTTTTCACTTTTGGAATCGAGAGGGGGCCACTCTGCCTGGCATGCGCATCTACAGTCGGTTTGTTAAATTCATGTGGCGTTTCGATGCCTTTATTGGACGAATTGTTGTCTAATCCGGAAACTGCTTTTTGTTTTCTTGTGAAATCAATGTTGAATGGGGAGGTGATGGGTACTAAGATACACAATGATACCCCATGATATGGTAGTTAAAAAATGAATAAGCTATGAAAATAGAGCCCAAAACATTTTATTAACATAAAATAGGGTACTTGGATTGTAGCGACACCTGTAATAGGATTTAGCCATCTTTCTGTTGTTTGTCATGTGCTTGCCTTTGTTGTAAATGCCATCTTCAACAGGTAAGAACATTTTGAAAGATAGAATACATTGTAAAAGCTAAATCTGATGAAGATGTCTCGTGAATTGCATGAAACAACTATATCGGCCTGGTTGTTGACTTATACTAGGTATTCTGAGATGTTGATTCTTCAAATATTTTGTATCAATCCTCAAGAAGATATTCAGTCACAAGGCGGTCTACATAATTGCTCGGGAAAGAACCGCGAGGGGGTATTTTAACAAAAGCTTCCCTGTTATTCCGCTTGTAAATTACCAGAGTAACTAAGCAGTCTCAGATAAAAATCGTGATACTCTTTTTTTACTATTTAAGGGTAAATTAAAATATTGGCGAAAGTCGATGCGTAAAGGTTTTGTATATTTTTTTTCACTGTTTATAAATAAAAATTCCAAATGAAGACAAAGTACGTTTTAAATGTGATTGCAGCATTATTGATCATATCAATACTCAGTTGTAAAAAAGATTCAGGACCGGGCGCTATCCCTAAGGTGGTTTCAACGGATCCCAAGAACAGCGTAACTGGGGTTGCGCGCAATAAGGAAATTGCATTCACTTTTGACCAGGCAATGGATCCTTTAACGATAAACGACTCTACGTTTATACTAATGCAAGGTTCAACAGTAATTCCTGGTACAGTGACTTATTCAGGAACGACGGCAACGTTTACACCAACATCAATTCTTTCGCCCGGTACTGCATA